>NZ_JBEYFS010000042.1:0-62619 GCF_040634475.1 Streptomyces sp. NPDC007095 | reverse complement strand
TCCCGCAGTCCGAACACGTCGGTGGCGGTGGCCAGTTCCTGGAGGAGGGCGAGGGTCTCGTCCGTGATCAGGTGCTTGGAGTAGTCGATCCGCAGCCCAGCTGCGGCTCTACTTGACCGCCGCCGCCAGCGCCACCACGACGAACATCAGCACGAGCACACCGGCCATGATTTGGTTTCGGGTCTTCGGGTTCACGTCATCGAGGTTAACCGGCCGCCCCCGGGCGCCTTCAGCCGCCCGCCCCGTCCAGCGGCCAGCGCGCCACCGTCTCGTAGCGGGGCTGCTCCCCCCGCACTCCCGACCTCGGCAGATTGCTGCGTACGAGACACAGTTCCCGGGCCGTCCAGCCCCGCCCGGCGAAGGCGGCCAGGGCGGCGACGTACGGGTCGAAGTCCGTGGTGTCCCGGCTGCGGGCCAGCGTCAGGTGCGGGCGGTAGCGACGGTGCTCGCCCGTCTCGACGCCCGCCTTCCGCGCCCCCGCCTCCGCCCGGTCGGCCAGCAGCCGCATCGTGGGAACGTCTCCCGACACCCCGGTCCACAGCGCCCGGCCCCCGAAGTGGCCGCCGCCATGGAGGGCGAGGGGGAAGGATGGTGTGCGGTGAGCCGCGCGGGCCAGGCGGTCCGACAGGGGTTGGACCAGTTCCTCCGCCACCTCGCCGTAGAAGGCGAGGGTGAAGTGCCAGCCGGGGCGGCCCGTCCAGCGCAGTCCGTCCGCGCCCGGCAGGCGGTGCAACTCGTCGACCACCGTGCCGAGTTCACGCACCGCGTCCTCCGGTGGCAGCACGGCCGCAAAGAGTCTCATGCGCATCACCCTTCCAGGGAATGGATCACCGGGCCACCTTCGCCCACGATGAATGCAGGTGCGTGCGTACGTCGACGGGGGCCGCCACGTGCCCGTGCCCGGAATCCTGCTGCTCCTGGCGGGCTCGGCGGTGGCGACGGCGGGCGTGTTCGCCGTCGCGCGGACCGTGCCGCCGGCCAAGCGGAAGGCGAACAACGACGCGGTGGGGTTCGTGTACGCGCAGGTCGGGGTGATCCACGCGGTCGTGCTCGCGACGGTCGTGGTCGGCGTGTGGGACGCGCGCTCCCGGGCGTTTTTCACCGTGGGCGTGATGCTCCTCATCGTGTACGAGTTCGACCACCCCTTCAGCGGGCCGCTGAGAGTGAGCCCGACGGCGTTCCGGCCGGCACTGGTCCGGATTCGGGCACTCGGACAGCCGTACGGCCGTCGTCCGGATGGCTGGACGGCCGTACGGCCGTCGTCCGGATGGCTGGACGGCCGTACGGCCGTCGTCACACCGCCGTGGCCAGCTGCTCCTGCTGCTCCCCCGCTTCCTTCGGTACGAAGCTGACCTGCGGGTGGCCGTGATGCCAGCCCACGGACAGACGCAGCCCGCCGACACGGGCCAGGACCAGGCCGACGGTGGTCGCGGCGACGGCCGAGACCAGGCCGCCGAGGGCGAAGCCGACGCGCGGACCGTAGGCGTCGGTGACCCAGCCGACCAGGGGCGCCCCCAGGGGCGTACCGCCCATGAAGACCATCATGAACAGCGCCATCACCCGGCCGCGCATGGCCGGGTCGGTGCCCATCTGGACGGCGGTGTTCGCCGTGACGTTGACGGTGAGGCCGAAGATCCCGATCGGGACCATGAGGAGGGCGAAGAGCCAGAAGGACGGAGCCAGGGCCGCCACCACTTCCAGGATGCCGAAGGCCATGGCCGCCGCGATCAGGATGCGCAGTCTCGCCGTGCCGCGGCGGGCGGCGAGCAGCGCGCCGGCCACCGAGCCGACCGCCATCAGCGTGTTGAAGAGGCTGTACCCGCCGGCGCCCGCGTGGAAGATGTCGTCCGCGTACGCCGAGAGCCAGACCGGGAAGTTGAAGCCGAACGTGCCGATGAAGCCGACGAGGACGATCGGCCAGATCAGCTCGGGGTGGCCGGCGACATAGCGCAGGCCCTCGCGGAGCTGGCCCTTGCCGCGCGGCGCCCGCTCGACCGGGTGCAGGTCGCGGCCGCGCATCAGGAGCAGGCCGACGATGGGCGCCACGAAGGACAGGCCGTTGAAGAGGAACGCCCAGCCCGTGCCGACGCCGGTGATCAGGACTCCCGCGACGGCGGGGCCGACCAGACGGGCGGACTGGAAGTTGGCGGAGTTGAGGCTGACCGCGTTCTGCAGCTGGCCCGGGCCGACCATCTCGGAGACGAAGGACTGGCGGGCCGGGTTGTCGACGACCGTGGCGAGACCGACGGCGAAGGCCGCCAGGTAGACGTGCCAGACCTGGACGTGGCCGGAGAGGGTCAGGAAGGCGAGCGCGAGGCCGGTGACGCCCATGGCGGTCTGGGTGGCCAGCAGGGTGGGGCGCTTGGGGAGGCGGTCGACGAGGACGCCGCCGTACAACCCGAAGAGCAGCATCGGCAGGAACTGCAGCGCGGTGGTGATGCCGACCGCGGCGGAGGAGCCGGTGAGGCTCAGGACCAGCCAGTCCTGCGCGATGCGCTGCATCCAGGTGCCGGTGTTGGAGACGGCCTGGCCGAGGAAGAACAGCCGGTAGTTCCTGATCCTCAGCGAGCTGAACATCGAGGAGCGGGGGGAGCGGGAGGAATTCCCGGGGGCGGGCGGGGAGTCGGGGGTGGCTGGTCCGGGGGCGGAAGGTATTCCGGATCCCGTACTCAAAGGGATTCGCCTCCTAGCGTGGGACGTCATCGCTCGCGGGCGCGGCCGCGTCTGTCACGGTGAGGTTCGGGCACGGCGGAGCGTGCGGGGCAGTGCGCACGGCCGTCACGGCGTGCCCCTGGCGGTGCATGGGACACCGCGGCCGGCGCACATCCGGCGCTCTGCCGAGCGCCGCTGCGACCGCCGCGAGGCGCCCGCGCCGAAGCCGCGCCTGTCGCGGGTGCGCCCGAGCCGGGTGTGCGCCCCTGTCACAGTTGCGCGAGCTTTTCGAGGACGGGCGCGGCCTCGCGGACCTTCGCCCACTCGTCCTCGTCGAGGGCCTCGACCAGTCCGGCAAGGAACGCGTTGCGCTTGCGGCGGCTCTCCTCGAGCATCGCCTCGGCCTTGTCGGTCTGGGTGACGACCTTCTGGCGCCGGTCCTCGGGGTGCGGCTCCAGTCTGACCAGGCCCTTGGCTTCCAGCAACGCGACGATGCGGGTCATCGACGGTGGCTGCACATGCTCCTTACGGGCGAGCTCGCCGGGCGTGGCGGTGCCACAGCGGGCGAGGGTGCCGAGCACCGACATCTCGGTCGGGCTCAGCGACTCGTCGACCCGCTGGTGCTTGAGTCGACGCGACAGCCGCATTACTGCGGAGCGCAGGGCGTTCACGGCGGCAGCGTCGTCGCCATGGGTGAGGTCAGCCATGTCTTTAGGGTAACTCATTACTCTCGCTAAAGAGCCACAGAGTGCCCGTGACACGGGCCACTGAACCTTTACGTCACCCATATGAGTGAGCCGCATTCAGAAAGTGACCCCTCGTCCACCCGGCGCCCGCGACCCTCGACTGCATGGGGACCAGCGTGCTCAGCCTGCGGATGGACGGGGAGCTGCTCGACCGGCTCCGGCACCATGCCGCCAAACGCGGAATGAGCGTCCAGGACTATGTCGTCCGGACGCTCATTCGCGATGACTTCGACGAGCGGTTCCAGACCGCGGTCGAGGAGACGGAGAAGTTCTACGGGGTCACGTGAGCCCCCGTGGGGCCGCTCGCGTGACCCCCACGGGGCCGCTTACGTCAGGCCCAGGGCCGGCATCAGGTAGTAGAAGGCGAACACCGCCGAGACGACGTACATCGCGACCGGGATCTCCCGGGCGCGGCCGGCGGCCAGGCGCAGCACCACGAAGGTGATGAAGCCCATGCCGATGCCGTTCGTGATCGAGTAGGTGAACGGCATCATCACCATGGTCACGAAGGCGGGCATGGCGATCGTGTAGTCCGCCCAGTCGATCTCCTTGACCGAGTGGGACATGATCAGGAAGCCGACCGCGATGAGCGCGGGCGTGGCGGCCTGGGACGGGACCATCGTGGCGACCGGGGTGAGGAACAGCGCCACGGCGAAGAGCGCACCGGTGACGACGTTCGCGAAGCCGGTGCGCGCGCCCTCGCCGACGCCCGCCGTGGACTCCACGAAGCAGGTGGTGGCCGAGGAGGAGGTGGCGCCGCCCGCGGCGACCGCGATGCCGTCGACGAAGAGGACCTTGTTGATGCCGGGCATGTTGCCCTGCGCGTCGGTCAGCTTGGCCTCGTCGCTGATGCCCATGATCGTGCCCATCGCGTCGAAGAAGGTCGACAGCAGCACGGTGAACACGAAGAGGATGCCGGTCAGCACGCCGACCTTGTCGAAGCCACCGAAGAGACTGACCTTGCCGACGAGCCCGAAGTCCGGGGTGGCGACCGGGTTGCCGGGCCACTTCGGGGTGGTCAGACCCCAGGACGGGATCTTGGCGACGGCATTGATGATCACCGCGGCGACCGTCATCGTGACGATCGAGATCAGGATCGCGCCGGGCACCTTGCGCACCATCAGCGCGAGGGTGAACAGCGTGCCGAGGATGAAGACCAGGACGGGCCAGCCGTTGAGGTGGCCGTCGGCGCCGAGCTGGAGCGGCACGGTCGTCTGCGCGATGTCCGGGATGCGCGTGACGAAGCCGGAGTCGACCAGGCCGATCAGCATGATGAACAGGCCGATACCGATCGCGATGCCCTTGCGCAGGCCCAGCGGCACGGCGCTCATGACCCGCTCACGCAGACCGGTGGCGACGAGCAGCATCACGATGAAGCCCGCGAGGACGACCATGCCCATGGCGTCCGGCCAGGACATCCGCGGGGCGAGCTGGAGGGCGACGACCGTGTTCACGCCGAGGCCCGCAGCCAGCGCGATCGGCACGTTGCCGATGACGCCCATGAGCAGCGTGGTGAAGGCCGCGGTCAGGGCGGTCGCGGTGACCAGCTGGCCGTTGTCCAGGTGGTGCCCGTACATGTCCTTCGCGCTGCCCAGGATGATCGGGTTCAGCACGATGATGTAGGCCATCGCGAAGAAGGTGGCGAGACCGCCACGGATCTCGCGGGGCAGGGAGCTGCCACGCTCGGAGATCTTGAAATAGCGGTCCAGCGCGCCCTGCGCGGGGCCGGGCCCGGGCTGGTCCGGGGCGGGGGCCTTGGTGGTGGCCGAGGTGGACATGGGTGACCTCATACGTGCGGGGCCTTGCGGGCCAGGACTGGCGCCGGGCGATGGGGGTACCCCCTGCTCGGGCGAAGCCGAGAGTTTGGGGGAAGGCGCCGGGCTGGGAAAAACATGATCGAGTCTGGCCGCTGCGCGATCACCAACAGGTTTCTCAGATGTTTCCGTTGGAGTTTCGTACGAACAGAAAGAGCCAGACTCAGACCGTTTCAGTATGAACATATGAGTCCGAAATCGCTATCTCCGCGCGTAGACCGTTGGTATACAAGGGCCGCACGGGTCCGGCGGGGCCGGGGTGGACGGCCTCGTAAGCTGTGTCCATGGCGAAGTGGACCCCCAAGCACGAGGCGCCGGAGCCCCTGGAGGGCCCCGTCGTCGCCACCATCACGGGCGGCACGATCCTCTGGTTCGTCCTCTTCCTGGTGCAGCTGCCGTTCTACGGCTGGTTCGACGACCACGGGCACCTGTGGTGGGTGTGGACCTGCCTGGCCGGCGCGGGCCTCGGCCTGATCGGCATCTGGTACGTCCGCGGGCGCGACGCCGCCCTCAAGAGGGCGGCAGCCGAAGCGGAGCGACCCTCGTCCGCTGCTGCGGAGTAACCGGCTCCCCCTACAACCACGGCATCACTCACCGCCGCCCCGGTCCTCCCCTGGTCGGATCTTTGGGGCACTCGGCGGGTGAAGCCGTATTTCCGCACGTACCGTCGAATGCATGACGCACATCGACGCGGGCGCCGAACTCGACCCTGTTCACCCCGTGCCCCTGCCCGCCCCCAAGCGGGCCCCGGGGCTGTCCGCCGCCGAAGTGGCCGAACGGGTCGCCCGCGGCGAGGTGAACGACGTCCCCGTACGCAGCAGCCGCTCCATGGGCGAGATCGTCCGCGCCAACGTCTTCACCCGGTTCAACGCGATCATCGGTGTGCTCTGGCTGATCATGCTGTTCGTGGCACCGTTCCAGGACAGCCTGTTCGGGTACGTGATCATCGCCAACACCGGGATCGGCATCATCCAGGAGTGGCGGGCCAAGAAGACCCTCGACTCGCTCGCGGTGATCGGCGAGGCGAAACCGACGGTCCGCAGGGACGGGATCGCGGGCGAGGTCCGTACGTCGGAGATCGTGCTGGACGACGTGATCGAGATCGGGCCCGGGGACAAGATCGTCGTGGACGGCTCGTGCGTCGAGGCCGACGGTCTGGAGATCGACGAGTCACTGCTCACCGGTGAGGCGGACCCGGTGGTCAAGCACCCCGGCGACGAGGTGATGTCGGGCAGTTTCGTGGTCGCGGGCGGCGGCGCGTTCACCGCGACGAAGGTGGGACGGGAGGCGTACGCGGCACAGCTCGCCGAGGAGGCGTCCCGCTTCACGCTGGTCCACTCCGAGCTGCGCAGCGGTATCTCCACGATCCTCAAGTACGTGACGTGGATGATGATCCCGACCGCCATCGGTCTGGTCATCAGCCAGCTCGTGGTCAAGCAGCACGGCTTCAAGGACTCCATCGCCCGTACGGTCGGCGGGATCGTCCCGATGGTCCCCGAGGGCCTGGTCCTGCTCACCTCCGTGGCCTTCGCGATCGGCGTCATCCGGCTTGGCCGGAAACAGTGCCTCGTGCAGGAACTTCCCGCCATCGAGGGCCTCGCCCGCATCGACACCGTCTGCCTCGACAAGACCGGCACCCTCACCGAGGGCGGCATGGACGTCACCGAGCTGCGGCCCATCCAGGGCGCCGACGAGACGTACATACGCAAGGCCCTCGGGGCGCTCGGCGAGTCCGACCCGCGCCCGAACGCCTCCCTCCAGGCGATCATCAACTCCTACCCGGACAGCGAGGACTGGCGCTGCACCGAGTCGCTGCCGTTCTCCTCGGCCCGCAAGTACAGCGGGGCGTCCTTCAGCGAGGGCAACGGAGAGTCGAGTACGTGGCTGCTCGGCGCCCCCGACGTGCTGCTGCCCGACGGGGACCCGGCGCTCGCCGAGACCGCGCGGCTGAACGAGGACGGGCTGCGGGTGCTGCTGCTCGCCAAGGCCTCGAAGGACCTCGACGATCCCGGGGTGACGGAGGGCGCCCGGCCCACCGCCCTGGTGGTCCTGGAGCAGCGGCTGCGCCCGGACGCGGCGGACACCCTGCGTTACTTCGCCGAACAGGACGTCAAGGCGAAGGTCATCTCCGGCGACAACGCGGTCTCGGTCGGCGCGGTGGCCGGGAAGCTCGGCCTGAGCGGCACTGTCGTGGACGCGCGCCGCCTTCCCGACGAGAAGGAGGAGATGGCGAAGTCGCTGGACAAGGGCACGGTGTTCGGACGGGTCACCCCGCAGCAGAAGCGGGACATGGTGGGCGCGCTCCAGTCACGCGGCCACACGGTCGCGATGACCGGCGACGGCGTGAACGACGTGCTCGCCCTGAAGGACGCCGACATCGGCGTGTCCATGGGCTCGGGCTCGGAGGCGACCCGGGCGGTGGCCCAGATCGTGCTGCTCAACAACAGCTTCTCGACGCTGCCCTCGGTGGTCGCGGAGGGCCGCCGGGTCATCGGCAACATCACCCGCGTCGCGACCCTCTTCCTCGTGAAGACGGTCTACTCGGTGCTGCTGGCCATCCTGGTGGTGTGCTGGCGGGTCGAGTACCCCTTCCTGCCCCGGCACCTGACCCTGCTGTCCACCCTGACCATCGGCATCCCGGCGTTCTTCCTCGCGCTCGCCCCCAACACGGAGCGGGCGAAACCGCACTTCGTCCAGCGGGTCATGCGGTACTCGATCCCCGGGGGAGTCGTCGCCGCCGTCGCCACCTTCATCACATACCTGGTGGCCCGTCACCACTACACCGGGCCCGGCGAGTTGGACGCGGAGACCAGCGCCGCCACGCTGACGCTGTTCCTGATCTCGATGTGGGTACTGGCGATCGTCGCCCGCCCGTACACCTGGTGGCGCGTCGCCCTGGTGGCCTCGATGGGCCTGGCGTTCCTCGTCGTACTGATCGTGCCGTGGCTCCAGCATTTCTTCGCCCTGAAGCTGGTGGGCGTGGAGATGCCGTGGATCGCGGTGGGCATCTCGGTGGTGGCGGCGGCCACCCTGGAGTTCCTGTGGAAATGGGTGGACCGCCGGTTCCCGGCGTAGCCCTGCCGTCCACCACACGGAAAGCGACGCCATGAGGTTCGTTGTCGCCCGCTACGAGAAAGACGCGGACTCTCCGGATTCGGTCACGGATCTGTCCACCGTCGACGTGAACGCCGTATCGGCGTACTTCATCGAGGTCCTGGCCGACTGAGCGTCGGCGCCCACCGAGAAGACGAAAGGGCCGGGTGCCGGCCGTCAACGGGGCGGCACCCGGCCTTCGTGTTGCGGCGCGCGCGGGTCAGCGCACGTCGATGTAGTCACCGGTGGCGTTGACCGCCGGGGTCGTCGTGGTGCCGGCGAAGGAGTAACGGAAGGTGCCGTCGACGGACGCCGTGACCGTCGTCTTCAGGGCGCCGCCGCTGGTCGTCTTGATCGTCTTGACCGTGGTGTAGGCGCCGGCGCCCTTCTTCTTGAACTGCAGCTTCACCGGCTGGCCCGTGTAACCCACGTACTTCCCGTACTCCCAGCTCGCGCGCGTCAGGGCGCCGGTGACCGTGATGGTCTTGCCCTTCTTCACCGGCTCCGGGGCCGCGTTGACCGTCAGCCTGGACAGGCGCTGGAGCTTGAAGCTGCCCGCCTTCTCCTTCCAGATGAAGTTGGAGTCGTCGCCGTTGGCGTCGACCCAGGCGTCCACGTACCAGGTGCCCGCCTGGTCACTCGTGACGTCGTACACCCGCGGGTCGACGGTGAAGCTGGTGGAGCAGGTCGACGTCGTGGCGCTCGCGGCGACGCACTTCACCGAGGACGTGGTGAGGATGCCGTAGCCGGGGCCGTTGAGGGTGATGTCGGCGCTCTTGATGCCATGGTCGTCGGTGGCGGTGACGGAGACCGTGAACTTCTTGACGGTCGTCGCGCCGATGACGACGTCCTTGCCGCCGTTCACGACGACCTTGGTGATCTTCGTGTCCCCCTGGCTGCCGTCCGCGAAGGCCGCGGGCGCCAGAGCGGCTCCGGCGGCGGCGAAGGACGCGAGCAGGGCGACGGTGGTGGTGCGCTTGCGCATGGATTCCCCCCCATGGAATGTGTACGGCTGGAACGCGTGCGGTCCCCGCGCCCCTGGCGGGAGCGCGGGGACCGCACGGTGATTACTGCGCGTCGACCACTGCGGGTCGACTACTGCACGACTACTGCACGTCGATGTAGTCACCCGCGGCGCTGACGGCCGGGGTGGTCGAGGTGCCCGCGAAGCTGTAGCGGTAGTAACCGTCGACGGACGCCGTGGTGGTCGTCTTCAGGTTGCCGTAGCCGTCCGTCTTGATCGTCTTGATGGTGGTGTAGGTGGTGCTGCCCTTCTTGCGGAACTGCAGCTTCACGGACTGGCCGGTGTAGCCCGCGTACTTGCTGGTCTCCCAGTTGGCGCGGGTCAGCTTGCCCGTGACCGTGATGGTCTTGCCCTTCTTCACCGGCTCCGGGGAGGCGTTGACCGTCAGCTTGGAGTAGCGCTGCACGTTCGGGGAGGTGAAGCCGCCCAAGTCGGCGACTCCGACCTTGGTGACGTCGAAGCTGGAGCTGCTCGGGTCCTGGCCGTTGAGCGCGATGGCCAGACCGGCGGCCTTCCAGGCACCGGCGTCCGAGTTGATGAGGTCGCCCTCGGCCGGGTAGATGTCGATGTTGCCCTTGCAGGAGGCGGCGGTCGACGAGGTGCTGGTGCACGTCGCGGCGTTGACGCCGAAGAGCTCGTTGTCCGCGTTGCCGAAGGTGCCCTTGTAGATGTAGGGGCCGGTCTGGAAGTCGGCGGCGGTGATGTCGACGTCGGCGCCGTGGGTCAGGGTGTAAGTGACCGGAACGGCGACGTGGTTGGTGGTACCGACCGCGATGGCCTTGCCGCTGTTCACCTTGAGGTTGGAGAAGGTGACGTTGAGGGCGTACGGCGCGTCGTCGGCGGTGGTGGTGGCGGTGAACGCGGTCTTGCCGGACGCGGAGTGCGCGGCTTCCAGGACCTTGGCGACGTCCGCGCGGTAAGAGGCGGCGGAGTCGGCGGCGTGCGCGGCCGGCACGACGAACGCGGAGAGGGCCAGGGCGCCGGTAACGGCAGCCACAGTGGCGCGAATGCGCATGCGATCCCCAAGTGGAGAAAGGGGCCCCGACAGTGGTCGTTCCTCACGGCTCGTCGTCACTCGGGGCCCAAGTGATGTGGAGTCTCTTGACTCGGATGATCAGATCCGTGACGGGAGCGAATGGTTGTACGGGTAATGAAAAATTTGTGCGCGCGCGGCCGAGATCACGTCCCGCGGCGCGCCGGGTGATTCCAGCTGCGCCGCGGGACGGTGATGGGCCGTCTTACTGCACGTCGACGTAGTCACCCGTGGCGTTGACGGCCGGGGTCGTCGTGGTGCCCGCGAAGGAGTAACGGAAGGTGCCGTCGACGGACGCCGTGACCGTCGTCTTCAGCGCGCCACCCGTGGTCGTCTTGATCGTCTTGACCGTGGTGTAGGCGCTGGCGCCCTTCTTCTTGAACTGCAGCTTCACCGGCTGGCCCACGTAGCCCGTGTACTTGCCGGTCTGCCAGTCGGCGCGGGTCAGGGCACCGGTGACCGTGATGGTCTTGCCCTTCTTGACCGGCTCCGGGGCCGCGTTGACCGTCAGCTTGGAGGCGCGCTGGACGTAGAAGCTCTTGGCGTTGTCCTTCTGGACGTAGTCGGCGTCCTTGCCCTGCGCGATCGCCCAGACCTTCCAGGTGCCCGCGTGCGCGTTGAGCAGCTGCTGGTTGGCCTGGATCGTGAAGGTCTCCTTGCAGTTCGAGGTCGTGCTGCTGACCGCGGTGCAGGAGGCCTTCTCGCCCCCGTTCTCGTTCGGCACGGCGCCGTTGTCGGAGTCGTCGATGTTCGCGCCGTGGTACAGGACCGCGAGCGCCATGTTGATGCCGGAGTTGTCGGAGGCCGTGAAGGTGACCGTGAAGGTCTTCTTCGTGGTCGTGCCGAAGACGACCCCCTTGCCGCCGTTGACGACGACGTTGGAGATCTTGGTGTCACCTTGGGTGACGTCGGTGGGCGACTTCGCCGTGTTCGACTGGACGCTGCCGACGAGCGCGGCGACGCCCGGGGCGTCGGCAGCGTGAGCGGCCGGGACGACGAAAGCGGAGAGGGCCAGGGCGCCGGAGACGGCGGCCACAGTGGCGCGAATGCGCATGCGATCCCCAAGTGGAGAAAGGGGCCCCGGTGGTGAGTGGTCGTTCCTCACGGCTCGTCTTCCCTTGGGGCCCAAGTGATCATGGAGTCTGTTGACTCGGGTGATCAGATTCGCGAGGGGAGCGAATGGTTGTACGGGTGGTGGAACCTTTGTGCGGGTATGGCGAAGGTCACAGCACGAGCCCGCCGGAGGGGACGCGGACGACCGCGCACGCCCTCCGACGGGCCTGTGTCCAGCGCCCTCTGACGGCCCGTATCCGACCTCAGTCGAACCAGCGGTCCCGGGCCAGTTCCTCCGTGCGGGACGGGTCCTCCAGCAGGGCCGCGACCTCGAAGCGGCGCGGCCACTGTCCGGCCGCCCAGGCGAGGCCGGCCGCCACGCCCTCCACGGTCGCGGCGTGCAGCACCCCGTCCCGCGTGCGGCGCCAGTCCAATTCGGTGCCGTCGACGACGAGTTCCTCGTGTTCGACGTACGAGGTGGGGGTCGAGGGACCCAGCAGGACCCGCACGGAATCCGGTACGTCGTGCTCGGTGCCCTCCGAGGTCACCTCTCCGGTCACCGATTCGCTGAGCCGCCGCACCTGGAACAGCTCGGCGAGATCGGCGGCGCGCGTGGGCCGTACGGGGAGCAGCGGCATGCCACCGGTGAAGGGCAGCAGGTCGGGCGAGTCGACGACCACGGCGTCGGCGGCGTCCACGACGACCACCTCGCCGTCCACCACGGCCCGCAACTCGTCCGGCAGGGTCACCTGTTCGGGTTCGAGGTCGGCCAAGGCCCCGTAGAGGGCGTGGAGTTGTGCTCCGGACACCTCGCGGTCGGGGTCGGCGAGCCGGTCGAGGAGCTCGGCGGCGCCACCGGGCTCGTCCAGGAGGGCGGCCACTGAGGTGCGTACGCCCAGGGCCCGCAGGACCTGCTCGTCGTCGAAACCGGTGGCGTCGGCGGCGTCGTACAGGCCGTGCAGGAGGGGGTCGCTGCCCTCCGCCCGCAGACCGGCCGGGCGGCGGCCGTCGAGGACGGGGTGGCCGCGAAGCCACCAGGCCGTGTACGGCCGGACGATCTCGTGCGTGCCGTCCGGGAGGAGGATCCGCACCGGCTGGGTGAGCGCGTCCCGCAGGGGTGGCTGGGAGAGCAGGGTGAGTGCCTGCGGCCAGCGGTCGTCGTCGACCAGGTCCAGGTCCCGTACAGCGACGATCTCCGTCGCGACCGGCGGCACCGGCGTGTCGGGCAGCCGGTCGAGGACGTCCTCGCACCACACGTCGACGGCGTCCAGCAGACCCGCGTCGTCGGGTTCCGCGAAGTCCGAGTCTCGGGGCTCCAGTTCGTCCGGGTCGAGGACGACGTCGGTGGCGCGGACGAGGGTGAAGTTGGCGAGCACACCACAGGCCGCGAGCGGCTGTTCGCCCCAGCGGTCGGCCAGCTCGCCGTCGACGAAGGCGAGTTCGTCCTCGCTCATGACCTGCGCGAAGGGGCTGCCGGGCAGCACGAGTTCGCCCGCGGGCGTCGGCTCCCCCTCCTCGTCCGGGAGGGCGAGGGCGCCGAGCCAGGGCTCGTCACCAGGTTCGAGGCCGGCGTCACGGACAAGCGCGAGGACGGTGTCCGCCAGTTCCTCCGCGTCCGGGGCGTCCTCGTCCCACGCCCCGCCCCCGTCGTCGAGCGAGGCGGCGACAGCGGCACGCACCTGCGGGGTGGTGAGGACGGCGCGGGGTGTGGCCGGGAGGGCACCCAGCTTCTCCAGGAGGGGGTGGGCGGCGTCCGGGTGGGCGACCTTGAGGCCGAGACGGGCGAGGGCGTCGGAGGTGGCGGCCCAGGTGTCGTCGGGAGTAGGCCCTTCGGGGAGCGGCAGCAGAATCTGGCGGGGGCCGATGGTCGTACGGCCGTCGGCGAGCGGTACGGGCAGGCCGGAGAGCCGGTCCGGATCGACGCCGGCGAGGCTGTCGTACAGCCGCCACCACCAGCCCGGGTCCTTCTCGAGGCCGGCCAGCCGGTCCACGGCCTCGGTGAGCGGGACGCGGGCGACACCCAGCGTCCGCAGCTCCACCCGGCGTTCCAGTCCGGCGGGCAGCAGGCTGGGGATCACCTCGGCGAGGACGCGGACGGTGTCGGCACCGGCGCCCTCGACGACCTCGGCGTCGCGCGGCCGGAGGGCGTCCGGGTTCTCCGCGATCTCCGCGATCTCCGCGAGACCGATCCCGCCCGCGGACGCGGTTCCGCCGTCGCTCTCGCCCTCGGGCCAGTCCGCCAGGGTGTCCTGGTCCTTGGCCCGAGGGACGGCGGGCGGCAGGAAGGCGGTACGCGGCAGCCGGTCCAGGATCGCCTGGCGCAGGGTGCCGTCCAGCTCGCCCTTGCCGAGCGGGCCGGGCACGAGGTCGATGATCCCGGTGTCCACCGGGCGCCAGGCGGCGAGGAGTTCGGCGTAGGCGTCCGCGGCGCGCTCCACCAGGAACTCGGTGAGCGGGCCGGGTGCGGCGTGGCGCCGGGTGGTGTCGAGCGGGAGGGAGGCGATGAGGAGGGCCGGCACGCCCAGGGGTTCGTCGCTGGGCGTGGGCGCGTGCACGACGGGGCTGGTACGGGGCCGCGCGGGCGTGCCGTCCGCGTCCACCGGTACGGCCCAGGTCACCGACCAGTGCGGGCGCAGGCGCTCCTCGACCGGGCGGTCGGCGAGGAGCGCGGGGTCGAGGGGGCCGTGGTGGGAGACGGTGCGGTAGGGCGTGGTGCCGTGGCGGGAGTCCTCGATGGTGACACCGTGCTCGTCGTCGCGGCGTCGCAGCGTGCGTACGTCCTCGCCGCCCTCCCCGACCTCGACGATCACTTCCTCCAGGCCCGGGAGGGCGAGCAGGAGGGCATCGTCGATGTTCTGCAGGAGGCGCTCGGCGAGGCCCTCGGCGGCGGGGTCGCGCAGCGGGAGGATCACGACGGTGTCGTACGGGTCCGGGGCGGTGCCCTCGGCCGCGAACGGCAGCCGGAGCAGCGGCACGTGGCCGTCGCGCCGACGGATCTCGTCCCCGAGGCCCGGGCTGTGGCGGGCGGTGTCCGCCGCCAGTTCGCGGGCCTCGGCGAGGGACCAGCGCACGCCGCCGTGCCGGCCGACCACGGCGGGCTCGTCGGTCACCGCGAGGACGGCCGCGAAGCCGACGCCGAAGCGGCCGACGGCGGTGTCGTGCGCGTCCCGCTTCGCGGAGGCGCGGAGGGTGGCGAGCGATTCGACGCCGGCCGCGTCGAGGGGGGCGCCGGTGTTGGCCGCGAGGAGTACTCCGTCGCGGAGGGTGAGGCGGAGACGGCCGGGGACGCCGGCGCGGGCTGCCGCGTCGGCGGCGTTCTGCGCGAGCTCGACGACGAGCCGGTCCCGGTAGCCGCCGAGGACGAGGTCCTCCTCGGCGTTGGCGTCCTCACGGAACCGGGCCGGGCTGGTGGCCCAGGCGTCCTGCACGCCGCGGCGCAGGCGGGCCGTGCCGAACGGGTCCGCGCCCTCGGCTGCCGGCCGCACGAACTTGCTCACGGTTCACTCTCCCTCTCGCTTCACGCGATCGCGAGCGCTGGGCTCGGCCGCGGCACGAAGGTACCGCGCGGCGGGAGGGGTTCCGGCCCGGCCCGGGGTGTATCTCGGCCTGCGGCCCTCTTGCACCGCGGCCGGGGCCCCGGATTCCGGCCTGCCCGGATCCGCCCGGCCGCGGGCTGCCGGGACCCCCTGAACCTGGGCTACGCCCCGGATCCCCACCCACCCACAGATCCCCCTTGCCTGCGGGCCGGTGGGGGCTGGTCGCGCAGTTCCCCGCACCCCTAGGAGGCGCTGCGCGCATCTTCGGCCCTTCCGGCGTTTGGGCACGAGGCCTTTCAGGCCGATGCGGGGTCGAAGGGGCGGAGCCCCTGGGGAGGGGACGGGCAGGGGCGGCGGGGGCGAGGGAACTTACGAGTGGCCCAGTTCCGCTGTGGTTTCGTCGGGAGTGAGGGAGACCGAACCGGAGTCCGGGGAGGGCCGGAGGGGGAAGGGGTCGACCTGGGTCTCGTCGATGACCGGAGGGGCCGGGCGGGGAGGTTTGGGCATGACCGCGGCCTCGGAGTGACCGCCACAGCCGTACGAGAGGGAGACGACACGCCCGTCCGCCGGAGAGAACTCGTTCGCGCAGACACCGAACGCCTGCCCGAGCGAGCCCCCGATGGGGTTCAGGAAGCCGCAGCTGACGCAGGACGCGGGGGCGGCCTGGGCCATCGCCGTCTTGGAGCCGTACGACTCCTCCCAGCGGTCGGCCGCGACATGCAGGCCGTACCGGGAGAGGACACGGGCCCGGCGCAGGCCGAGTTCCTCCGCGACGGCCGCGATCGAGCCGCGGCGCGGGGCGACCGGCAGGTGCGCGGGCGTGCCGGCGGTGACCTCGGCGTCCTCCGCCTCGACCAGCTCCGCCATGTCCTCGGAGACCGCGGAGTTCGGCGCGGGCTCGTCCTCCCCGGAGAAACCGGGCTCAAGACGGAGATCCTCGGCATCGGTGGGCAGCAGGTCGCCGGGACCCATGTCCCCGGGGCGCAGCCGCTCGCTCCACGGCACCCACTCGGGGGCGAGCAGGGAGTCGGGGCCGGGCAGCAGCACCGTCTCGTCGAGGGTGACGACCTTCGCGCGGGAGGCACGGGCGACGGTCACGGCCCAGCGCCAGCCGCGGTACCCGAATTCCTTGCACTCGAAGTAGTGCGTGACAACGCGGTCCCCCTCGGAGACCAGTCCCACATGCTCGCCGACGACGCCGGGGGCGGCGGCCTCCTCGGCGGCGGTGCGCGCGAGGTCGACGGCCTCGGCGCACAGGCGGTCGGGGGTGCGGCTTCGCGTTGTCGCTGCGCTCACAGGTATCGCTTCTCTCCTACGCCGTCTCACGGGTGCGCCATTCCTCGGCGGGAGTGCGGACGGAGCGGACCGGTGGGCCGCGTCGACGTCCACGCCCGATCGCACTCGGGCGCACCTACGTCATCCATTCTGCGGGATGACCGAGAGGCGCGCGGCCGAGAACAACCGCCGCAGGCGCGCTACGCACGCTACCTTCTCCTGAGCCCTGGGCCCACACCGGCGGGGCTCTTCCGCACTCCGCGCCGGGTTTCCGGACCGCTCCGAGGCTGTGTTTTCCCACCCCAAACCCCCTCTCGTACGGATCGAAAAGAACCTCGCACAACCGTCGCGGTCGGCCGGAAAACGCTCCTCGCCCCCGCCCCGGTCCGGTTCGGCACCCCGACACGCGACCCGCGTGCGGCCCGTCACCGGCCCACTCGGCCGCCATACGCGCCGTAACCGCACTACGTACGCACTTCTCGGGGCACTATTGCGGAGTGGCAGCCGCGAGGTCGCCCCAAGGAGCCGCCGGTGTCGGCGCTGCCAAGGGGGGCACCAGAAATGGCGGATCGGGCCGGATGACCGGTTCCGTCCGCGCGGTGGGGCGTGCCCTGCACTTCCCGGTGACCGGAACGGCGCGCGGGATCCGCAAGGCGACGCACGCGCACGGGGCGGGCGAATCCGGGCTCGGGAAACTGATCGAGCTGCACGCGGTGAACGGCGCCGGCGATGTCATGATCACCGTCGCGCTCGCCTCCACCGTCTTCTTCTCGGTGCCCACCGACGAGGCGCGCGGGCGCGTCGCCCTCTACCTCGCCATCACCATGGCACCCTTCACCGTCCTCGCCCCGGTGATCGGCCCGCTTCTGGACCGTCTGCCGCACGGCCGCCGGGCCGCGATGGCGGGCGCGATGTTCGCGCGGGCCATGCTCGCGCTGCTGCTGTCGGGCGCGGTCGTGACCGGCAGCCTGGAGCTGTATCCCGCCGCGCTGGGCGTGCTGGTCGCGTCCAGGTCGTACGGGGTCGTACGAAGCGCCGTGGTGCCACGGCTGCTGCCACCCCGGTTCTCCCTGGTGGAGGCGAACTCCCGGGTCACCCTGGGCGGGCTCCTGGCCACCGGTGTCGCCGCGCCGATCGGGGCGGGGTTGCAGGCCCTCGGACCGCGCTATCCGCTCTACGGCGCCTTCGTCATCTTCATCGCGGGCACCTTCCTTTCGTTCACGCTGCCGCCCAAGGTCGACTCCGCCAAGGGCGAGGACCGGGCGCTGCTGGTCGCGGACGAGGAGCATCTGCACGGACCGCACCTCATCAAGGACAAGCTGCGGCGGCCGGGACTGCGCACCGTCGGTACGGCCGTCACCCACGCCCTCGGCGCCAACGCCGCCCTGCGCTGTCTCTCCGGCTTCCTGATCTTCTTCCTCGCCTTCCTGCTCCGCGAGCACCCGCTCACCGGCGAGAGCGCGGCCGTCTCGCTCGGGATAGTGGGCGTCTCGGCGGGCGCGGGCAACGCGCTCGGCACGGCGGTCGGGGCCTGGCTGAAATCGCGCGCCCCGGAGATCATCATCGTGACGGTCGTCGCGTGTGTGCTGGGGGCCGCGATCACCGCCGCCATATTCTTCGGGGCCTTCCTGGTGGCCTGTCTGACGGCGGTCGCGGGGTTCTCGCAGGCGCTCGCCAAGCTCTCCCTGGACGCGCTGATCCAGCGGGACGTGCCGGAACTCGTCCGTACGTCGGCGTTCGCACGCTCGGAGACGCTGTTGCAGGTGGCCTGGGTGTTCGGCGGCGCGATCGGCATCGTGCTGCCCCTCAACGGCACGCTCGGCCTGTCCGTGGCCGCCGCGATCGTCGCCGTCGGATGGCTGACCACCGTGCGGGGGCTGCTCGGCGCGGCGCGGCGCGGGGGCCCGGCGCGGCCACGCGTGGCCTGACGGCGGCACGCCGTACCCCACGTGGGGAGAGCGGTGGAGGTGCCCGATAGCCTTCGGCCATGACCTCCCTGCCCCGCGGCAGAGCCGCCAATGGACATCGCCGTCGCGCCGTTGCCGCTCTCGGCGCCGTTTCCGCCGGACTTCTCGTCCTGTCCGCCTGTGACAAGCCGACGCCGCTGGCCACCATCACGGTCGGCAAGAACTCCGTGAGCTCCGAGACCGACTGCTACAACGACGGCAAGGAGGTGAAGGCCGCGGACCTGGCCAAGTGCCTCACGAGCTCGGACATCAAGTCCATCAAGGTCGACCCCGACGAGACCGTCCGGTTCGGTGTGGACCCGAAGATCGCCGACAACGGCTGGACGATCCTGATGAACGGTCAGCCGCTGACCGACTCCAGCAAGAAGACGTACCGCACGATCCCGGGCAGCGTGTTCTTCAACGCGCAGTACGGCGCGAGCGGCAACTCCACGCGCGTCTCCATCAAGGAGGGTGACAAGACGGTGACCGGACTGTGGACCTTCAAGTTCAAGAAGGACGCCTGATCGCTGCCGCTGGGCTGAAGGTGCTGGTGGCCACCGCCGTTCCCGTGGAGAGGGACGCGGTGGCCGGGGCGTTCACTGCCACCGGCCGTTCGCTGCGGCTGCCCGGGGCGACCCTGGAGCGGCTGTCCCCGGCCTCCCGCGACAGCACGGACGCCCGCGTGACCCTCGATCTGCTGGCCGCCGGGGTGGGGCCTGCTCCGGCCGCGTCGTCCACCGCGGGCGTGCTCACCGCGGCCGCCCTGGACGGCTCCCCCTACGACCTCGTCGTCTCCACCGGTATCGGGGGCGGTTTTCAGCCTCAGGCCCCGGTGGGATCCCTCGTCGTCGCCGACGAGATCACCGTGGCGGACCTGGGCGCCGAGACCGCGGACGGGTTCCTGCCGGTCACCGAGCTCGGCTTCGGCACCGTCAGCCACCGTCCGCCGCAATCACTCGTACGAGAAGTCGTGTCGGCCACGGGTGGACGCGCCGGAACCGTACTGACCGTGTCCACCGTGACGGGCAGCGCCGAGCGCGCCGCCGAGCTGCGGGCCCGCCACCCGCGCGCCCTCGCCGAGGCCATGGAGGGCTTCGGGGTGGCCGAGGCGGCCGCCGCGCACGGTGTGCCCGTGCTGGAGATGCGCGCGGTCTCCAACCCCGTCGGCCCGCGCGACCGCGCCGCCTGGCGCGTCGCCGAGGCTCTCGCGGCCCTCACCGAGGCGTTCGGGAAGCTCGCGCCCGTCCTGGAGAGTTGGAACCCACATGACCCAGACCACCAGCCCTGAGAAGACGCTGCAGATCGCGTACTCGCCCTGCCCGAACGACACCTTCGTCTTCGACGCCTGGGCCCACGGCCGCGTCCCGGGCGCGCCCGCGCTCGACGTGACCTTCGCGGACATCGACATCACCAACGGCATGGCCGAGCGCGGCGAATTCGACGTGCTGAAGGTGTCGTACGCCGTCCTTCCGTACGTCCTCGACGAGTACGCGCTGCTGCCGTGCGGGGGCGCGCTGGGCCGGGGGTGCGGGCCGCTGGTCCTCACCCGTGAGCCGGACGCGGACCTGACCGGGCGCACGGTCGCCGTGCCGAGCGAGCGGTCGACCGCCTACCTGCTCTTCCGCCTCTGGGCCGCGGACACCGTTCCCGGCGGGGTCGGCGAGATCGTCGTCATGCCCTTCCACGAGATCATGCCGGCGGTACGGGACGGGAAGGTCGACGCCGGACTCGTCATCCACGAGGCCCGTTTCACCTACCAGAACTACGGGCTGCACAAGCTCGCCGACATGGGCGAGCACTGGGAGCGCACGACCGGACTGCCCATCCCCCTCGGCGCGATCATCGCCAAGCGTGCGCTGGGCGAGGAGCGTCTGAAGGGCCTCGCCGACGCCGCCCGTGCCTCGGTCCGCGCCGCCTGGGACGACCCGGAGGCCTCACGCGCCTACGTCCTCGAACACGCCCAGGAGATGGACCCGGCCGTCGCCGACCAGCACATCGGCCTGTACGTCAACGAGTTCACCGCCGACCTCGGAGAAGACGGCTACGCCGCGATCCGGGGCCTGCTCACCCGCGCCGCCGCCGAAGGACTGGTCCCGGCACTCGGACCCGACGCCCTGTCGTTCCCCTGATCCCCGGCCGACGGCACGGACGGGGCCGAGGGACTGATCACGCCCCTCGGCCCGCCTGCGCTTCCGGCGCTTCCGTCCGTCCGTCCGCCCGCCCGAGGGCTATACGTCGAGTTGGTCGGCGACCGCTCGCAGGAGGCCCGCGATCTTCTTGCCGGAGGCCTTGTCGGGGTAGCGGCCCTTCTCCAGCATCGGCGTGATGTTTTCGAGAAGGGTCGTCAGATCCTGCACGATGGAGGCCAGTTCGTCCGGCTTACGGCGCTGGGCGGCCGCGACGGAGGGGGTCGGGTCCAGGATGGTCACCGAAAGCGCCTGGTCACCGCGCTGGCCGGCGACAACGCCGAACTCCACGCGCTGGCCGGGCTTGAGCACATCTACTCCGGCGGGCAGGACCGAGGAATGAACGAAGACGTCGCCGCCGTCGTCGCGGGAGAGAAAGCCGAAGCCCTTCTCGCTGTTGAACCACTTGACCTTGCCGGTAGGCACGTCTGTCCTCGTCCTCGTACTCGTCGGAAACTGCTCTGAAAACTGCACGGGCGCACACTCGGAACCGTTGCACGGGCAACGGTCGGAAACTGCCCCGGATAGCACTACAGCGGGTCGTCGGACCCGCCGGTACCAAGGCTAATGGTCCCGGGGCCGGTGACAAGACGTCGCCGGATTGTTCCTTCGCGCTGGGAACTACCCTGGTCCGGTGCGTGACAAAACCCAACCGAATTCCGCCGAGCCCGGTGACCGGCTGATCCGTGCCGGTGCCATCGTGTTCTTCGTCGGAGCCGTGGCCACACTCGTCACCGTGGCCCCGCTACTCCTCCATACGACGCCTTTTCCTGCGTACATGTTCGGCTTGAGCATGCTCATGGGCGTCGGGTTCCTGATCGCCGCGGCGGGGGTGCTCCGGTCCGTCGCCGCGGGGCGCCGTCAGGCCCGCGCGATTCAGGCCCGTACGGCCTCCCGGTAGTCCCCGCGGTAGTCGCTCAACCACGCCGGGAACTCCGTCAGGTCGGCCAGCACGACATCCGCGCCCGCCGCGCGCAGCTCCGCCGCGTCGCACGGGCCGGTGGCGACCGCGACGGAGTACGCGTCCGCGGTGCGCGCGCCGCGGACGTCGCCGGTGTGGTCGCCGACGTACACACGCGCGCCGTGCTCCCGCAGCGCCTGCGCCTTCTGCTCGGCCCACAGGTTGCCGACGACCGCGTCGGCGTCGATGCCCAGGTGGTCCAGGTGCAGCTTGGCGTTGGGCTCCCACTTCGCGGTGACGACGACCGCGCGCCCGCCCGCCGCGCGGACCGCCGCGACGGCCTCGCGGGCACCGGGCATCGCGAGTGTGCCGGTGATGGCGTGCACGGGGTACATCTCGCGGTAGAGGTCGGCGATCGCGGGCACCTGGTCCGACGGGAACCAGTTGACCAGCTCCTCCGCCAGCGGCGGTCCGAGCCGCGTGACGGCCAGGTCGCAGTCGATGTACGTCCCCGTGCGCTCCGAAAGTGCCCGGTAGCAGGCGTGGATGCCTGGGCGGGAGTCGATCAGGGTCATGTCGAGGTCGAAGCCGACGGTCAGCAGGCGAGGAGTCCGGGGGGTCGTCGATGCGATAGGCATATGGACCATTGTGCCCACGTGCCCACGTGCCCATGTGGTGGCCGGTGGCGGTCGGTCGCGCGGGTCAGCGGCGTCGCTGTGAGCGCCACACCAGGTACAGCGCCGAGGCCACGGCCGCGCCCCTGACCACCCACGGCCAGGTCTGCGCGACCGCCTCGTTCATGTGCCCCTTGACGATGGGGTCGCCCCAGCGGCCGTCCGTACGGCCCCACAGCCAGACGACGCCCGCCGTCACGGCCAGCCCCGGCATGCCGAGCACGGCCCACTTCGACTCGACGGGGCTCAGCCGGCGGGAGGCCCAGGCGATGAGCCAGCCGAGGCCGAGGGCGAACCAGTTGCCGAGGGCGGCGCCGACGACGAGGAGGACGGCGGCGAGCAGAAGGAGGGGGTTGCTCCAGTTGCCGGGGCGGGGGAGCCGGCGACGGGGCGCGACGGCGACGTCGGCCTCTTCGACGGCGGCGGCCTCCTCGGCCTTGGGCGCCTTGGAGGACTTGGAGGACTTGGAGGACTTGGCCGGCTTCGACCCCGCTTCCTCCACGGTGCCGGATTCGTCCTCGTCTCCGTCCTCGTGCCTCGGTGGCGGCTTGAGCAGTTCGGGGATCTCCACGCCCCCGACGAATCCCGGCACGCTGTCCCCCAGCCCGAACGGGCTGGTGTCCTTGCGCCACCAGTCCGGATCCGCGGAGCTGTCGCCCAGTTCGTGCGTGCTCGCGAGGTGCGGCGGGGAGGGGGCGTCGTCGGCCTCGGTGGGGCGGGGCGTGGGTTTCGGTTCCGCCGGGCGCGGCCTCGGGACGACTCGGCGCAGACCCTTGGGGCGGTCGCCGTCCTCGCCGGCGCGCTGGGTGGGGACGGCGGCCCAGGTGTCCGTACCGGCCTCGGGGGCGCCTTCGCGGGCGGCGGCGACGATGTCGTCCGGGGTGCCGAGGCGGGAGAGGATGCGGCGGACGGCGGACGGGCTGTCGACGGGGGCCTTCGCCCGGCGTCGGTCGATCTCGTTGCGCAGCTCCGAGACGAGTCGCATGCGGGTGGCCGAGGGCAGCTGGCGCTGCTGGGCCAGGTCTCCGACGCGGCTCAGATAGTCGAATACGAGCTGGTCGCTCTCAATCCCCACGAAGTCCCCTCCGGGGCGCGCACGTTGTAAACCCCGCGGCCACGACGGTACCGCGTACACCCCGAGTTCTCCGCCCCCGCCGCCCCTGCCCACCCCATCCCGGACGGGCCGAAGACGCGCCCAGCGCCCCTTCAGGGGTGCGGGGAACTGCGCGGCCGACCCCCACCGGCCGTCAGCCGGACAACACACCCGGGGTCCGGGGCGTAGCCCCGGGGATGATGGGGGTCCCCCTGCTCGAGCGAAGCCGAGAGCTTGGGGGAGGGTAGGGGCGGCGGGGGCGAGAAACCACTACCGTTGAACGGATGAGCACAGAGGAGCACCCCACGCCGGACCGCGCCCCGCAGGGCACCGCTCCGCGCTCCCTCGCGGAAGCCCTCCGCGCCCGGGACGACGCTTCCCTGTCGGCCCTCCTCCGCACCCGCCCCGACCTCATCACCCCCGTCCCCACGGACCTCACCCAGCTCGCCACCCGCGCCGGCACCCGCGCCTCGGTGGTCCGCGCCCTGGAGCGCCTGGACCGGTTCGCGCTCCAGGCCGCGGAGGCCCTCGCCGTCGCGTCGGACCCGGCGACGTACGACGAACTGCTCGCGCTGCTGGCGGGCGACGACAACGACCCGGCGGTCACGGCGGCGTTCCCGCGCGCTGTGGGGACGCTGCGCGAGCAGGCCCTGGTGTGGGGCCCCGACGACCGCCTGCGCCTCGTACGGACGGCGCGCGAGCTGCTCGCGCCGTCCCCCCAGCACCCGTCCCCCACGGGCCTTGGACCGACCGTCGCCGAGGCCACGGCAGGGATGTCCCCTGGACGTATTCAGGAGATCGTGGCCGAGGCCGGGCTGCCGACCACCCACGACTCCGTCTCCGCCGTCGCCTCGCTCACCGGACTGTTCACCGACCGGGCGCGGATGTCGGCGCTCCTCGACACCGCCCCCGCCGAGGCGGTGGACGTGCTGTCCCGGCTGGTGTGGGGGCCGCCGTACGGCCAGGTGACCGCCGACCCGGCACGCCATCTGCGCTGGCTGATCGACCGCGGGCTGCTGCTGCCGACGGCGCCCGGCACGGTCGTACTGCCCCGGGAGGTCGCCCTGCATCTGCGGGCGGGCCGCGCGCACCGGGCGACGGAACCGGTGGCCCCGGCGGTCGAGGCCGCGCGGACGCACCGTCCACAGGTTGTGGACAGTGCGGCGGCGGGCCAGGCGTACACGGCGCTCGCCACCGTCGAGGAGCTGCTGAAGGACTGGCACGAGGGCGGGCCCGCCGTACTGCGCGCCGGCGGGCTCAGCGTCCGGGACCTGAAGCGGACGGCGGTGGCGCTGGACGTCGCGGAGCCGGTCGCGGCGTTCTGGGTCGAGCTCGCCTACGCGGCGGGGCTGCTGGCCTCGGACGGGGAGGCCGACGAGCGGTACGCGGCCACTCCCGCCTATGACGAGTGGCTGGA
Organism: Streptomyces sp. NPDC007095; assembly: GCF_040634475.1. NCBI lineage: Bacteria > Bacillati > Actinomycetota > Actinomycetes > Kitasatosporales > Streptomycetaceae > Streptomyces > Streptomyces sp. NPDC007095. Next base: position 38,173 of record NZ_JBEYFS010000042.1, on the reverse strand, counting down.
GAGGCCCGCCGCCGAACGGTGGGCCATGCTCGCCTCGGCATGGCTGGCCGCGACCCGTACGGCGGGCCTGATCGGCGGGCGGGACACGAAGGAGCGTACGTTGTCGGCGCTGGGCCCCGGCCTCGACCGCTCGGCGGCCCCCGAGGTCCGCCACCGCGTCCTGACCCTCCTCGCCACCCTGCCCGAGGGCGCCGCCCCCACCCCGGAGTCGGTCCTCGCCCACCTCCAGTGGGAGCGTCCGCTGCGCGGGGACCGGAGCACGGCCGATGATCTGCGGGCCCGGCTCACCCGGTGGACGCTGTCCGAGTCGGAGCTGCTGGGAGTCACCGGCCGGGGCGCCCTCTCGGCGCAGGGGCGGGCGCTGCTGGGGCTGCCGGCGGCGAGCGTGCGGGAGACCGCGGCGCGCGTCCCGTCCGGTCCCGGCGACAAGCTCCCCGCCCACAAGCACCACCGCCCCGCCGTCGATGCCTCCCTCTCCGAAACCCCGCACTCCCCCGCCGAGCAGGCCGCTGCCGCCGCCCACGCCGCCCGGCTCCTCGCCCCGCTGCTGCCCGAGCCCCTGGACCACGTCCTCCTCCAGGCGGACCTGACCGCCGTCGCCCCCGGCCCGCTGGAGCGTCCCCTCGCCGACACGCTCGGCGTGCTCGCGGACGTCGAGTCGAAGGGCGGGGCAACGGTCTACCGCTTCACCCCGGGGTCGGTACGGCGGGCCCTGGACGCGGGCCGGTCGGCCTCGGACCTGCACGCGTTCCTCGCGGCCCACTCCCGCACGCCCGTCCCGCAGCCGCTCGCCTATCTGATCGACGACGTGGCACGCAGGCACGGCCATCTGCGGATCGGGGCGGCCTCGGCGTACGTCCGCTGCGACGACGACGCACTGCTGAGCGAGATCCTCGCCGACAAGCGCTCGCAGGGACTGCGGCTGCGCCGCCTCGCGCCCACCGTGCTCGCCGCCCAGGCCGACCCGGCGGCCCTGCTGGAGGGCCTGCGCTCCATGGGCTTCGCGCCCGCCGCGGAGTCCGCCGAGGGTGATGTGCTGATCACCCGCGCCCACGCCCACCGCACCCCGCCGCGCTCCGCCCCCGTGCCGGTCCCGGAGGGCCCGCCGGTGCCCGACGCCACGCTCCTCGGTGCCGCGGTCCGCGCCATCCGCGCCGGTGACCTGGCCTCCACGACCCCGCGCAAGGACACGCAGGCACAGGCGCCGGACAACGGCGAGCTGCCGCGCACCAGCTCCGCCGAGACCCTCGCCACCATGCAGGCCGCCGTCATGACCGGCGAGGCGGTGTGGATCGGATACGTGAACGCCGAGGGCGCCGCCAGCCAGCGCGTGATCGCCCCCATCCGGGTGGAGGGCGGCTTCGTGACGGCGTACGACCACACCGCGGACGAGGTCCGCACCTATCCGTTGCACCGCGTGACGGGGGTCGCCGAGCTCGCCGACGACCAGCCGTGATCACCGCCCCTTGAGGCACACTGGACGTTTGGCCGGTCATCCGCGCGGGGTGACGGCACGCAGAAAGGGACGGGTGTGAACGGACCCCTCATCGTCCAGAGCGACAAGACCCTGCTCCTGGAAGTCGACCACGAGCAGGCCGACGCCTGCCGTCGGGCCATCGCGCCGTTCGCGGAGCTGGAGCGGGCGCCCGAGCACATCCACACCTACCGGGTGACACCGCTCGGCCTGTGGAACGCGCGCGCCGCGGGCCACGACGCCGAGCAGGTCGTCGACGCGCTCGTCGAGTTCAGCCGCTACCCCGTACCGCACGCCCTGCTCGTCGACATCGCCGAGACGATGGACCGCTACGGACGTCTCACCCTCAGCAAGCACCCGGCCCACGGGCTGGTCCTGACCACCACCGACCGGCCCGTCCTGGAGGAGATCCTGCGGTCGAAGCGGATCATCCCGCTCGTCGGCAACCGGATCGACCCGGACACCGTGGCCGTGCACCCCTCCGAGCGCGGGCAGATCAAGCAGACCCTGCTGAGGCTGGGCTGGCCGGCCGAGGACCTCGCCGGATACGTCGACGGGGAGGCGCACCCGATCGAGCTCGCCGAGGACGGCTGGGCGTTGCGGCCGTACCAGAAGCAGGCCGTGGAGAACTTCTGGCACGGCGGGTCGGGCGTTGTCGTCCTGCCCTGTGGAGCAGGGAAGACGCTCGTCGGCGCCGGGTCCATGGCGCAGGCCAAGGCCACCACCCTCATCCTCGTCACCAACACCGTCTCCGCCCGGCAGTGGAAGCACGAGCTGGTGAAGCGGACCTCGCTGACCGAGGACGAGATCGGCGAGTACAGCGGGACGAGGAAGGAGATCCGCCCGGTCACCATCGCCACCTACCAGGTGCTGACGACCAAGCGGAAGGGCGTCTATCCCCACCTGGAGCTCTTCGACTCCCGGGACTGGGGACTCATCGTCTACGACGAGGTGCACCTGCTGCCCGCGCCCGTCTTCAAGTTCACGGCCGATCTCCAGGCGCGGCGGCGGCTGGGCCTGACCGCGACCCTGGTCCGCGAGGACGGGCGCGAGTCGGACGTCTTCTCGCTCATCGGGCCCAAGCGGTTCGACGCGCCCTGGAAGGAGATCGAGGCGCAGGGGTACATCGCGCCCGCCGACTGTGTCGAGGTCCGCGTCAACCTCACCGACTCCGAGCGGCTCGCGTACGCGACCGCCGAGACCGAGGAGAAGTACCGCTTCTGCGCGACGACCGCGACCAAGCGGAAGGTGACCGAGGCGCTGGTACGTAAGTTCGCGGGGCAGCAGATCCTCGTGATCGGCCAGTACATCGACCAACTCGACGAGCTGGGCGAGCACTTGAACGCGCCCGTCATCAAGGGCGAGACCAGCAACGCGCAGCGGGAGAAGCTGTTCGACGCCTTCCGGGAGGGCGAGATCAGCGTGCTCGTCGTGTCGAAGGTCGCCAACTTCTCCATCGACCTGCCGGAGGCGACCGTCGCCATCCAGGTGTCGGGCACCTTCGGCTCGCGCCAGGAGGAGGCCCAGCGCCTTGGCCGCGTGCTGCGCCCGAAGGCCGACGGTCACCAGGCGCACTTCTACTCCGTCGTCGCCCGCGACACCATCGACCAGGACTTCGCCGCGCATCGGCAGCGGTTCCTGGCGGAGCAGGGGTACGCCTACCGGATCGTCGACGCCGACGAACTCCTGGCCGACAACTGAGCCAGCAGTACCAACCCCAGCAGGGGGTACGGCGAGGCGAACGGCTGCTGCCACCAGGGTAGACGGAGGTCCAGATCACCCTGGTGCGGGACCAGCCAGAGGGTGCGGGCCGCGAACACCGCGGCGGTGGCGGCGGCCGGGCGCGGGCCGTGTCCGGCGTACAGCACGGCGATCAGCGGGACGCACCACACCCAGTGGTGCGACCAGCTGATGGGCGAGATCAGCAGGGCCGTGAGGGCGGTGACGAGAACGCCCTGGCGGTCGGTGCGCGCGCGGCGGGCCAGCCAGAGTCCCGCCGCCGCGACGGCCAGCGCGGGCACGGCCCACAGCGGACCCGGTGCCGGGTCCCCCAGCGCGCGGGCGATCAGCCCCTGGAGCGACTGGTTGTCGACGATCCACACCTTGCCGACGCGGCCGGTCTCGTAGAGCCGCCGGGTCCAGAAGTCGACGCTCGCGGCGGGAAGGACGAGCGCGCCCAGCAGTACGGTCCCGGCGAAGGCCGCCAGGGCGGTCGCCGCCTCCCGTCGCCGGCCCCTGAGCAGCAGATACGCCACGAAGACGGCCGGGGTCAGTTTCACCCCGGCCGCGATGCCCAGGGCGATGCCCTTGCCCGGGGCGCCGGGCGGCCGGGTCAGGTCCCAGAGGATGAGGCAGGCGACGGCGAGGTTGATCTGGCCGAAGAGCACGGTCTGGAAGACGGGTTCGAGCCACAGGGCGAGCGCGGTGGCGGCGCAGAGCGCGGGCAGCCGTGTCGGCAGGCCCGCGAGACGGCAGGAGAGCCGGACCAGTACGGCCAGCAGAGCCACGTTCCCGGCGACGCAGGCCGCCTTGAGGACGGCCGGCGGGAGCCAGGCCAGCGGGACGAAGACGAGCGCCGCGAAGGGCGGGTACGTGGCGGGCAGATGCCACTCGGTGACGGTGAACCCGTAGAGATCCGTGCCGTGGACGACGGCCGCACCCTCGGCCCGGTAGACGAGCGCGTCGGCCATCGGGGTGCGCCGGAGGAGACACAGAGCGACGAACGCGGCGAGGGACGTCGTAAGCAGAAGGACGGGAAAAAGGGAGGCGGGGGAACGGGGGGAGGCGGAGAAACGGGGGACGGAGAACGGGGGGACTTCGTCGGGTGAGCGATCGGTCACGTTCCGATGAAACACGGAGTGACCCTAGTGCCGGGACGGTTCACCCCGGCGAACGGCTCACCGGCGTCGTACGCCCGCCTCCTCCTCGTACTCACCGAGGAGCACCACGCCGAACGCCGCGCCCACGAAGACCTTGACGGCGCGCAGGGCGTCGCCGACACGGTGGTGGTGGTGAACGGGGGAGAAGGCGGTCGCGCCACGAGCGGCGGGACCGCGTCGGGAAGGGCCTGGGGTGAAGGTTGCTGCGCTCATGTATCCATCATGGAATCCGTGACCTCTGATGGCGTCGGCCTATGGACCGAACCTCGGCGGGCCCCTCGTACACCTGCGGGCCTCTGCGTGTACGCCTCACGACGGACGGCGACCCCTAGGGATATGGGGGTCGCATCCCTGATGCCGCGTATGACACCGCGAACGATGCCGCGAACGATGCCGCGAGCCATCCGCGAAAAAGAGTTGGCCCGGACCTCCTCCCCTGACCTAGAATCTCCGCTCTTGCCCGCCTCCCTCGACGGAGTGCCGCTGCCCGGACGGAAACCGGACGGCATCCAACGGCTCGACCGCCGTACCCACTCACACGCAGCAGGTCTTCCGGAGGCACCACGTTGTCCACCCCACCCGCCCAGGACCCCCTCTCCCGCGAGCGCGCCCACCTCGGCGAGTCCCGCGCGGCACTGCGCGCGATGCGCGAGGACGTGGAGAACCTCGACATCAGCGACGTCGCCGCGAACTGGGTGAACGCCCAGATCCTCGCCCGCCAGATCGACGAGCGGATCAAGTCCCTCGCCGACCTCAGCCACACCCCGCTGTTCTTCGGCCGCCTCGACTATCTGCACGCACCCGGCGCCGACAAGGCGGAGGGCGCGGAGGAATCAGCAAAGCGCGAAGCGCATTCCTTGCAAGGGCGGCGGCGGGAGACGGGCGGGCGTTTCTACATCGGGCGCCGGCATGTGCACGACGCCGATGGCGACCCGATGGTCATCGACTGGCGTGCTCCGGTGTCGCAGCCGTTCTACCGGGCCTCGAAGAAGGACCCGATGGACGTCGGGCTGCGCCGCCGCTTCGGGTACACCGGCGGCGACCTCACGGCGTACGAGGACGAGCACCTGTCCGACCCCTCCGAGGCCGCGGCGACCAGCAAGCTGCTCCAGCAGGAGATCGAGCGCCCGCGCGTCGGCCCGATGCGCGACATCGTGGCGACCATCCAGCCGGAGCAGGACGAGATCGTACGGTCGGGTCTCGCGGGCTCCGTGTGTGTGCAGGGCGGCCCCGGCACCGGGAAGACGGCCGTCGGCCTGCACCGCGTCGCCTACCTCCTCTACGCCCACCGGGAGCGCCTCGCCCGCACCGGCACCCTGGTCATCGGGCCGAACAAGTCCTTCCTGCACTACATCGAGCAGGTGCTGCCCGCGCTGGGCGAGCTCGAGGTCAAGCAGGCGACGGTCGACGACCTCGTCGCGCATGTGGAGGTACGCGGGACGGACGACGCGCCCGCCGCCGTCGTCAAGGGCGACGCCCGGATGGCCGAGGTGCTGCGCCGGGCCGTCCGCTCGCATGTGACGCTCCCGACCGAGGGCGTGGTGGTCGTGCGCGGCTCGCGGCGCTGGCGCGTCCCGGCGTACGAACTCGAGACGATCGTCGGGGAGTTGCTGGACCGCGACATCCGCTACGGCGCCGCCCGCGAGGCCCTTCCGCAGCGGATCGCGCACGCCGTGCTGGTCCAGATGGAGCGCTCGGGCGAGGCACCGGACGACCGGGTGCAGGACGCCGTGGCCCGCAACACCGCGGTGAAGGCGGCCGTCAAGGCGATCTGGCCGCCGGTCGACCCCGCCAAACTGGTCCTGCGGCTGCTCACCGACGCCGACTTCCTCGCCGTCCACGCGGAGGGGCTCCTCGACGAGGACGAGCAGAAGGAGATCCTCTGGCCGAAGCCGGTGCGGTCGGTGAAGTCGGCCAAGTGGTCCCCCGCCGACGCCGTGCTGATCGACGAGGCCACCGATCTCGTCCAGCGCACCCACTCCCTCGGCCATGTCGTGCTCGACGAGGCGCAGGATCTGTCGCCGATGCAGTACCGGGCGGTGGGGCGGCGCTGCACGACGGGTTCGGCGACCGTGCTCGGCGATCTCGCACAGGGCACGACCCCCTGGGCGACGCGGAGTTGGGACGAGGCGCTCGCCCACCTCGGCAAGGGGGAAGCGGTGATCGAGGAGCTGACCGCCGGTTTCCGCGTCCCCACCGACGTCATCACCTACGCCTCCCGACTGCTGCCGCACATCGCGCCGGGCCTGACCCCGGTGGCGTCGGTCCGTGAGAACCCCGGTTTCTTCGAGGTGCGGCCGACGACCGCAGACGAGCAGGTCATCGGCGCCTGCGAGGAGTTGCTGCGCAACGAGGGCTCGATCGGCCTCATCGCCGCCGACGCCCGGATCCCGGCGCTGACCGAGGCGCTGACGGCGGCGGGCCTGACGTACCTGGGCCCCGGCGAGGAGACGACGGCACAGACCCGTCTCACCCTCGTCCCCGCCTCCCTCGCCAAGGGCCTGGAGTACGACTACGTGGTCCTGGACGAACCGCAGGCCGTGGTCGACGGCGAACCGGACGAGCGGACCGGCCTGCGCCGCCTGTACGTGGCCCTGACCCGAGCGGTCTCGGGCCTGACCGTCACCCACGCGGCTCCACTGCCGCAGCAACTGGGGTAGGACCTGGCCCAGCCGGGCGGGCCCGTCGGCGGCGGCGCCGCACGCATGCGGCCGGGTTGTTCATGCCGCCGCGGGCGCCGCTACGCGTCCAGGGCCTACCGCCGCGGGCGCCGCTACGCGTCCAGGGCCTGCCGCCACTCCCGTACGGCCGCCACCGCCACCGGGCCGCTCCACCCTCCGGGCCGAGCGGCCCCGCCGATGTGGAAGGCGTCGATCCCCGCGGCCCTCAGCCGAGGAACGTGATCGAGACGCAGCCCGCCGCCCACCATGATCCGGGGCTCGTAACCGGGTTCGGTGCGGCGGGTGGCCTCGGCGAGGAGGGTCGGGAACCCGTCGTCCACGCCGTCCGGGGAACCCGCCGTGAGGTACGCGTCCAGGCCCGGCAGGTCCGCGAGCTGCTTGCGCAGGGAGTCGCGGTCGGCGGCGCGGTCGATCGCACGGTGGAACGTCCACGGGCAGCCGCCCAGTTCGGCGACGATCCGCTCCACGGCGGACAGGTCGGGGCCGCCGTGCTCGTCGAGGAACCCGAGCACGAACTCGTCCGCTCCGGCGGCCCGCATCTCCCCCGCGAGACGTACGAGCGCGTCGACGCCCTCGGCGCCGCCCGCCGCGAAGCCGTCCGCCCGCCTCAGCATCACGCGCAGCGAGATGTCGACGGCGGCGCGGATCCCGGCGAAGGTCTCCACCGCCGGGGTGAGCCCGTCGGCGGCCATGTCGGTGACCAACTCCAGCCGGTCGGCGCCTCCGGCCTGGGCGGCGACCGCGTCCTCCACGCCGAGGGCGATCACCTCCAGAACTGCACGCTTGCGCTCGCTCATGGGACCTCTTCCTCCGGGGCGGCTACAGGTCTAGTCCAATCCCAGCCTACGCCGCGCCCACCGGCCACCGCGAGAAGGCCTCGCCCTTTACCGGGGCACACCATCGGGGCTCCGCCCCGAATCCCCGTCCCCCCGGATTCGTTCGCCTGCGGGCGGGCGGGGGCTGATCGCGCAGTTCCCCACGCCCCCCAGGACGGGGCTCCGCCCCGATGTCCCGCCCGGGGGGGGTGCGCTTTGGCTGCGGGACGGCGGGGGCTGATCGCGCAGTTCCCCGCGCCCCTGAAAGCCCCGGGTCCGCATCCTCCAGCCCGTCCGGCGTTTGAGGACGAGGCCGTTCAGGCCGATGAGGGGGTCCGGGGGCGGAGCCCCCGGGGATGGGACGGGCAGGGGGGCGGCGGGGGCGAGGGAAGGCTGCCCTCCGCGCTAGGAGTCATGGAACGCAAGCGGGAGAATCGACGCATGCCCGACCTCGACGCGCTGCGCACCCGCTGGTCCCATGCCCTCGACGGTGCCCGCTCCCCCGGTGGCCCCGACCCGGCCCCGTACGCGGACAACCTCCTCATCCGCTGGCAGGAGCCACAGCGCCGCTACCACACGGTCGCGCACCTCACCGCGGTCCTCGACCACATCGACGTGCTGGAGGAGCACGCGGACGACCCCGCCCTCGTCCGCCTCGCCGCCTGGTTCCACGACGCCGTCTACCTCCCCGACCGCTCCGAGAACGAGGAACGCTCCGCCCGCCTCGCCGAACGCGCCCTCCCCGAGGCCGGGGTGAGGGAGAAGAAGACGGCCGAGGTCGGGCGTCTCGTCCGGCTCACCGTCACCCACGCCCCGAGCGACGACGACCGCAACGGCCAGGTCCTCTGCGACGCCGACCTGGCGATCCTCGCCTCGCCCCCGGACACCTACGCCGCCTACACCGCCGCCGTCCGCGAGGAGTACGCCTTCGTCCCGGACGAGGCGTTCCGGGCGGGCCGGGCTGCCGCACTGCGTCAACTCCTCGACCTGCCGAGGCTGTTCAGAACTCCGTACGGAACACAGGAGTGGGAGGAGCGGGCCCGGGAGAACATCCGGCGCGAGCTCGCCCACCTCACCGAAGCCACCCCGGACTCACCCAACCCACCCCGGAAGGCCGCCAAGTGACCCGCTCCAGTCCGCCGTCCGGCCCCCGCATGCCCCTCGCCGTCTACATCCTCGCCCTCTCCGTCTTCGCCCTCGGGACCAGCGAGTTCATGCTCTCGGGGCTCCTGCCGCCGATAGCGGACGACATGGGTGTCACGATTCCGCAGGCGGGTCTGCTCATATCGGCGTTCGCCATAGGCATGGTCGTCGGAGCGCCGCTGCTCGCCGTGGCCACCCTCCGCCTCCCCCGCCGTACCACCCTCGTCTCGCTCATCGCCGTCTTCGGGTTCGGCCAGATCGCCGGCGCGCTCGCGCCGACGTACGCCGTGCTCTTCGCCTCCAGGATCGTCAGCGCCCTCGCCTGTGCGGGCTTCTGGGCGGTGGGCGCGGCGGTGGCGATCGCGATGGTCCCGGTGACGTCCCGGGCCCGCGCGCTCGCGGTGATGATCGGCGGACTGTCGATCGCGAACGTGCTCGGGGTCCCGGCCGGTGCCTGCCTCGGCGAGCATCTCGGCTGGCGGTCCGCGTTCTGGGCCGTCGGCGCGGCCTCCGCGATCGCCCTGGCCGGGGTCGTCACCCTCATCCCGCCCATCCCGCTCCCCGACGAGAAGCCGCAGCTCAGGCGGGAAGTCACCATCTACGGTGACCCGCAGGTCCGGCTCACCGTCGCTGTCGTGATGCTCGCCGCGGGCGGGGTCTTCTGCACGTTCAGCTATCTCTCGCCGCTGCTCACGGATGTCGCGGGGCTCGACGACGGCTGGGTGCCGAGCGTGCTCGCGCTCTTCGGGGTCGGGGCGCTGATCGGTACGACGATCGGCGGGCGGGTCGCCGACGCGCACCTCTTCGGGGTGCTCCTCTCCGGTACCGCGGCCTCGACCACCGTCCTCGTGGCGCTCGCACTCCTCGGGCAGTACGCGATCGCGGCCGTGGCTCTCTCCTTCCTTCTCGGCGTCACCTGCTTCTTCACCGCCCCGGCGCTCAACGCCCGGCTCTTCAACGTCGCCGGGGCCGCCCCCACCCTGGCCGGTGCCACCACCACGGCCGCCTTCAACCTCGGCAACACCGGGGGCCCCTGGGTCGGCGGCACGGTCATCGACGCGGGTCTCGGCTACGCGGCGACGGCCTGGGCGGGCGCGGCCATGACGGTGACGGGCATGGGGGTGGCCGCGGTCTCGCTGCGGCTCCAGCGCCGTACCCGGGCCTCCCGTGTGGTGGTGTCCATGAACAAGAAGGCCGAGAAGGCCGACAGGACCAACAATCCAGTACGTAACGACGTCTGACCGCGCCTATCCTCAGCCGCATGCGATCCATGGGTGGGGACCAGGTGGAGGAAGCCGTCGCGGGCGCCGTCGCGCTGTTGCGGGCGGTGGCCGGGCGGGACTGGGACGCGGTCGGGGCGGGCCGCCTCGAGTGGAGTTGCCGAAAGACCGCCGAGCACGTCGCGGACGATCTCCTCGCGTACGCGGGGCAGTTGGCGGGGCGGGCCACCACGGCGTACGTGCCTTTCGGGATCGTCCTGGACGACGGCACCGACAACGCGGGCGTCGTCGACGTGATCGAGACGACGGGCGCCCTGCTCGCCGCCGCCGTGCGCACCACGCCGCGCGAGGTGCGCGCCTTCCACCCGTATCCGTTCCGCAGCGCGAACCGCGAGGGCTTCGCCGCGATGGGTGTCACCGAGGTGCTGCTGCACACGCATGACATCGCGCAGGGTCTCGGGATCGCCTACGAGCCGCCGGCCGAGCTCTGCGCGGACGTACTCTCCCGGATCTTTCCGCACGTCAGGCCGGGGTCCGCCCCGTGGCCCACCCTCCTGTGGGCGACCGGCCGCGGCGAACTGCCCGGCCGCGCCCCGCTCACCGAGTGGCACTGGAGCAACAACCTGGTGATCGAGGCGGAACGGCTCACGCTCCAAGGAGTCACCCCGGCGGCCGCCGCCGATCTGCGCGCGGGTGGCACCGGCGGCTTCGAGTGGATCGAGGGCGGCCCCTTCGACGGCACGCGGGACGCCGCCGGGATGGTCATGAAGGCGTACGAGAGCGGGATGCACCGCCCGGAGTGGGGCATGTTCGTGCTCGTACGGAGCGAGGACGGCCGGGCGGTCGGCGCGATGGGCTTCCACGGCGCCCCCGGCGAGGACGGCCGCGCGGAAGTCGGCTACGACCTCGCCGAGAACGCCCGCGGCAACGGCTATGCGACCGAGGCCCTGCGCACCCTCTCCGCCTGGGCCCTCGCCCGCGACGAACTCGACATCCTCTTCGCCGCCATAGAGCGGACCAACGCTCCCTCCCAGCGGGTCATCGCACGCGCCGGGTTCACTCGGGTGAGCGAGGACGAGGAGCAGTACGCGTACGAGTTGCGCGCGCTGGATCCGTCGCTGCGGGTGTACGCCCGTACGGACTGACCTCCGCCCACCGGGGTGGACCGGCCGGTCCTCCTATCGGCCGGCGTACTTGCGCCGGCGCAGCCCCGCCCCGTACAGCAGCCGCACCACCTCGCGGCTGCTGACCTCCACCGCCCCGGCACGCACGGCGTCCGCGTACCGGTGGGAGGGAAGGTCGTAGTGATCGCGCTCGAAGGCGCGCGGGGGTATGCCCAAGTCCGCGGCGAACAGGTGCAGTTCGTCGTACGAGACGTCGCTGACCAGGTGGGACCAGAGCCGCCCGTGGCCCGGCCAGGTGGGCGGGTCGATGTAGACGGTCACGAGGACGGCGTCTCGCCGGTCGCCGACCCCAGGCGCCCCACGGACGCGACCTTCACGCCCGCCTTGTGGCAGACCCAGTGCGGGTCGGGCCCGAGCTCGGGCTCGACGTCGAGGGCGTGCGGGTCGCCGGAGCCGCAGACCGGACACAGCGGCCACCGCCCGTACCGCTCCAGCAACGCGTCCTGTACGTCCTGGGCGACGAGCCCGGCCACATAGCCGACGCCCTCCGGCCACTGTTCGACCCACCATCGGCGCTGCACCACCGAGTCCTCGACGAGCGAGACGACATCCGCCTCGGCGACCTCGCCCGCGACGAGATCGGCGAGAACGAGGGCGCGGGCCGCGTGCAACGCCTGCTCCAAGGGGCTGACGGGACGGCTGGTGGGGTCCATGCACCCATTGTGCGCACCCTTGACCGCATACCCCAGCAGAAAATATCTTTCACAAGTGACCCAAGACGTGAAGGAAATTTTCGCCGGTGAGGCTCCGCCCGCTCCCGCCGCCCTCGCGGCCAAGGTGCGGACGCTCGCCCCGTCGATGACCCGCTCCATGCAACGGGTCGCCGAGGCCGTCGCCGGCGACCCGGCCGGCTGCGCGGCACTCACGGTCACCGGCCTCGCCGAGCTCACCGGCACCAGCGAGGCCACGGTCGTGCGCACCGCCCGCCTGCTGGGCTACCCCGGCTATCGCGACCTGCGCCTCGCGCTCGCCGGCCTCGCCGCCCAGCAGCAGTCGGGCCGCGCCCCCGCCGTCACCGCGGACATCGCGGTCGACGACCCCATCGCGGACGTCGTCGCGAAACTCGCGTACGACGAGCAGCAGACCCTCGCCGACACCGCGGCGGGACTCGACACGGTCCAGCTGGGCGCGGCCGTCACCGCGCTCGCCACCGCCCGCCGGATCGACATCTACGGCGTCGGCGCGTCCGGGCTTGTCGCCCAGGACCTGGCCCAGAAGCTGCTGCGCATCGGACTCATAGCCCACCCGCACAGCGATCCGCACCTCGCCGTCACCAACGCGGTGCAGCTGCGGGCCAAGGACGTGGCGATAGCGATCACCCACTCCGGCTCCACGGGCGACGTCATCGAGCCGCTGCGGGTCGCCTTCGAACGCGGGGCGACGACGGTCGCGATCACCGGCCGCCCGGACGGGCCCGTCACGCAGTACGCCGACCACATACTCACCACGTCCACGGCCCGCGAGAGCGAGCTGCGTCCCGCGGCGATGTCGTCGCGCACCAGCCAGTTGCTGGTGGTCGACTGTCTGTTCGTGGGGGTCGCCCAGCGGACGTACGAGACGGCGGCGCCGGCGTTGTCCGCGTCGTACGAGGCGCTGGCGCACCGCCACAGCCCTCGCGGCCGTATGCGCTGACGCTCCGCCGGGAGCCTGGAAAAACTGGATGCCGTCGTCACGCTGCGGGCCGCGTGTGGCTGGTCGCGCAGTTCCTCGCGCCCCTGAAGGGGCGCTTTACCAACCCGCGTTGAAAAGAGCCGTTCGTCATGACCTCCTCCACCGCCGACGCCTCCTCCAACTACGGCTCCCTGCGTGCCGAGTTGGAGACGTTGACCACTGAGGCGTTCCGTCCCGAGCTGTCCGAGATCGACCGGCTGTCGACGCTGGAGATCGCGAAGATCATGAATGCCGAGGACGCGACCGTGCCGGCGGCCGTCGCGACCCAGCTGCCCCGCATCGCCGCCGCGATCGACGCCGTCGCCGAGCGCATGTCCCGCGGCGGCCGGCTGATCTACGCGGGCGCGGGCACCGCGGGCCGCCTCGGGGTGCTGGACGCCTCCGAGTGCCCGCCCACCTTCAACACCGACCCGTCCGAGGTCGTGGGCCTGATCGCGGGCGGCCCGAGCGCCATGGTCACCTCGGTCGAGGGCGCCGAGGACTCCAAGGAGCTGGCCGAGGCGGACCTGAAGGAGCTCTCCCTGACCGCCGACGACACGGTGGTCGGCGTCTCCGCCTCCGGCCGCACCCCGTACGCCGTCGGCGCGGTCGAACACGCCCGCGCGCGCGGCGCGTTGACGATCGGCCTGTCCTGCAACGCGCACAGCGCGCTGGCCGCCGCGTCCGAGCACGGCATCGAGATCGTCGTCGGGCCCGAGCTGCTGACCGGCTCCACCCGTCTCAAGGCGGGCACGGCACAGAAACTCGTCCTGAACATGCTCTCGACGATCACGATGATCCGTCTCGGCAAGACGTACGGGAACCTGATGGTCGACGTCCGCGCCTCGAACGAGAAGCTGCGGGCCCGCTCCCGCCGTATCGTCGCCCTCGCGACCGGCGCCTCGGACGAGGAGATCGAACAGGCCCTCGCGGCCACCGACGGCGAGGTGAAGAACGCCATCCTCACCATCCTCGGCGGCGTGGACGGGCCCACCGCGGCCCGCCTTCTGGAGGAGAGCGACGGCCATCTGCGCGCGGCGCTCACGGCATCGACGGGCTGACCAGCACCCTCGTGGAGTGCGCACAACCAACGACCTCACCCCCCATGCCGCCACGGCCGCCGCGATCCTCCCCCTGGTCGGCGGCGCCGCGAACATCACCTCCGTCGCCCACTGCATGACCCGCCTGCGCCTGGGCCTGCGGGACCGGACGCTCGTACGCGAGGACGCTCTCAGGTCCCTGCCCGCCGTACTCGGCGTGGTCGCGGACGACGACAGCTACCAGATCGTCCTGGGGCCGGGCACGGTCGCGCGGGTGACCCCCGAGTTCGAGGCGCTCGTCACCAGCACGGCCGACGTGCTGGCCGCACGTGGCGCCCAGTGGAAGGCGGCCCGGCAACAGCGCAACGCCACTCCTCTCAAACTCCTCCTCCGCCGGATCGCGAACATCTTCGTCCCTCTGATCCCCGCCCTGATCGGCTGCGGAGTCATCGCGGGCCTGGGCGGCCTGCTGGTCAATCTGGGATGGCTCCCCTCCCTCACCCCCGCCCTCGCCGCGATCGCCTCCGGCTTCATGGCCCTGATCGCGGTGTTCGTCGGCCACAACACGGCTGAGGAGTTCGGCGGCACCCCGGTCCTGGGCGGGGCGGTGGCGGCGATCGTCGTGTACGCGGGGGTCGCGAAGGTGACGGCCTTCGGCATGACCCTGGCACCGGGCCAGGGCGGGGTACTCGGCGCACTGGCCGCCGCGCTCCTGGGAACGTACGTGGAGAAGTGGTGCCGCCGCTGGGTCCCCGAAGCCCTCGACGTCCTCGTCACCCCCACCCTCACCGTCCTGCTCACCGGCCTGGTGACGCTCTACGTCCTGATGTACACGGCCGGCGAGCTGTCGACGGCCATCGGGACGGGCGCGAACTGGCTCCTCGACCACACGGGCGTCTTCGCGGGCCTGGTCCTGGGCGGCCTGTTCCTCCCCGTGGTGATGCTGGGCCTGCACCAGGCCCTGATCCCGCTCCACACCACCCTCATCCAGCAGCAGGGCTACACGGTCCTGCTCCCCGTCCTGGCGATGGCGGGCGCCGGGCAGGTCGGCGCGGCACTCGCGGTCTACGTCCGCCTCCACCACGACCAGTCCCTCCGTACGACGATCAGGTCGGCGCTGCCCGCGGGCCTCCTGGGCGTCGGCGAACCCCTGATCTACGGCGTCTCGCTCCCCCTCGGCCGCCCCTTCGTCACCGCCTGCGCGGGCGGGGCGGCGGGCGGCGCCTTCGTCGGCTTCTTCTCGATGCTCGGCGACAAGATCGGCTCCACGGCGATCGGCCCCTCGGGCTGGGCGCTGTTCCCCCTGCTCAAGGGCACGGGCGGACTGGCCCTGACGGCGGCGATCTACGCGGGCGGGCTGCTCACCGGGTATGTGGTGGGGTTCGCGGCGACGTACTTCTTCGGCCTCGGGAGGACGGCCGGAGGTGTGGGGGCCGTCGGGGGCGGAGGCGCTGTCAGTGGCGTGTGCGATTCTTCGAAGGTGGGGCAGGACACCGACCCGGGAGGGGATCCACCACCGTGAACCACGCACAGCTGACCGCCCTCGGCCGCGCCCTGCGCGTGCTCGGCGAGCACGGCGACGCACTGAACGCCGACACGCCCGACGCGAAGCTGCACGAGGTGAAGGCCGATCTGAAGCGGGCGCTGGACCTGCTGGAGGAGACGGTGACGACGGCGGTGCCCACGACGCGCTGCGCCGAGCACCCCAATGGCCCGGTGGACGAGGGCGCCGTCGACCTCTGTCTGCTCTGCGAGACGCGGCGGCGCACCGCCCGCCGCACCGAGGTCAACGACGCCTTCCCGCAGGGCCGCCCCAGCGGCGCCGACGAGGCACCCGAGCGCACGATGTCCCGGTACGGCGTGCGGGCCGACCGCCCCCAGCCCCAGCAGCGCTGGCTGCCGGAGGTGTGGACCGGCCAGGCGTGGCAGCTGTGCGGCACCCCGCGCCGCGACCGCGTCGAGGCGGAGCGGTATCTCGCCGCGGAGCGCCGCACCCCGCGCCCCGGCATGGCCTACCGCCTGGTCCACGAGTTCACGGACTACGAGGTGCTGCGCATCTGGGGCACACCGGTGAAGGTGGACATCGAACCGATGGGCAACCTGTAGCCGGTCCAGGTGCGTCGATCATCGCGTTGGTGATCGACGCGATGATCACGAGCGCCCAGGTCGCCTGTGGGCTCCCGCGCTCGGGACGGCGGAGGCGAGATGCCTGCTGAACCAGTCCGTGGCCAGCTCGGCGGCCGATTCCAGGGTGCCGGGTTCCTCGAAGAGATGGGTGGCGCCGGGGACGACGGCCAGCTGATGCTCGCAGCTCAGGCGCGCCGCGGCCTGCCGGTTGAGATCCAGTACGACGTGGTCACGGCCCCCGACGATGAGCAGCGTCGGAGCCTTCACCTCCGGCAGCCTGGCGCCGGCCAGGTCCGGCCTGCCCCCGCGGGAGACGACTGCCGCGACGTCCGCCGTGGGCTCCGCCGCCGCCCACAGCGCGGCGGCGGCGCCTGTGCTGGCACCGAAGTAACCGAACTCCATGTCCTGGGTGCCGGGCTGCTCACGCAGCCATTCGGTCGCCTGGATCAGGCGACGGGCGAGCAGCGCCGTGTCGAACACGTTGTCCCGGTTCACCGCCTCGGCCTCGGTGAGCAGATCGAACAGAAGGGTGCCGAGACCGGCGCGGTTCAGCCCGGTGGCGACGAAGCGGTTGCGTGGGCTCTTCCTGCTGCTGCCGCTGCCGTGGGCGAAGAGGACGATCCCGGGGGCACCGCGGGGCAGCGTCAGCCGCCCGTCGAGCGCGGCACCTGCGGCCGGTATCCGGACCTCCCTGTCATGGGGCGGGGGAGCGTGCTCCGGGGAGGCGCTGCCCTCAGTCGGCGGTGCGTCGGACGTGGCGTGCGCCGCGCGGCCCCGTTCCAGGCAGGCGATGACCTCCTCGTCGCTCGTCTGCCCGAAGTCGGCGTAGAACTGACCGATCGCGTGGAACAGCCGGGGGGTGTGCAGACAGACTCCTTCGTCCGCCGCGCCTCCGAGGCGGGCCGACCAGTCCTGCGGGGCCACGGGAACGGCCAGCACGATCCGCGACGCACCGCGGGCGCGCGCGATCCGGCAGGCCGCGAGGGCCGTGGAGCCGGTCGCCAGACCGTCGTCCACCACCAGGACCGTCCGTCCCTCGTACCGGGCGGGCGGCCGCTCGCCCCGGTAGTGGCGGGCCCGCTGCTCCAGGACGCCGCGCTCGTGTTCCTCCACCGCCGCCAGAGCACGGTCCGTCACCCCCGTCGCACGCAGCACCTCTTCATTGATGACGCGGACGCCTTCCTCGCCGATGGCGCCCATGGCCAGCTCCGGCTGGAAGGGCACCCCCAGTTTGCGCACGAGGCAGACGTCGAGCGGGGCACCGAGGGCCTCGGCGACCTGCGCGGCGACCGGGACGCCGCCGCGGGGAAGTCCCACGACCACGAGATCCTGGCCCTTGAGGTGGTGCAGTCGGGCGGCGAGCCGCCGGCCCGCGTCGGTTCTGTCGGCGAAAATCATGGTCGCCTCCCGGGGTGAGGTGAGGTCCTCGAATCCCGACTGAAGTCCGGTCCAGAACGGTCCGGAGCCGGCCGGACGGTGAGGATGCCGTCCGGATTGAGTTCGACGCGTGAGCCGTAGGCGCGGCTGATCCGGCTCAGAACGTCCCGCGTCCACCGCGAGTCCTCCATCGTCGCGCGCTCCAGCCGCATCCGCCGGGACCGCATCGGGACGATGCGCACGTCGTGGAACCTGCCGTCGTCCGGGTCCACGGTCACGAAGTACAGCAACCGGAGATCGTCCCGGTACTCCTCGTAGCCGCTGATGCCCTCGTAGTCGTTGATCAGATCGCCGCAGCCGTGGGTGATGAGCTTTCCCCGGTACGACTCCAACGGCCGCGGGTGGTGCGAGGAGTGCCCGTGCACGACGTCCGCGCCGCCGTCGATGAGCGCATGGCCGAAAGCGGACCTGGTCACGCGGGACGACGTAGCCCCAGTTGGATCCCCAGTGGACCGAGACGACCGCGATGTCGCCCGGGCACTTGGCCGGACGCAGCCGGGTCGCGATTCCGGCCGCGGCGGCGTCCGACGGCTCGGCGACGAAGTCGACCCCGCCGCGCCGAGCCGTGGCGGCCCAGCCGCGGGGTATGCCGCTGGAGGCCATCCCCACGGAGAAGACCAGGACGCGCCGGCCGCCTGTGACGGGGACGGTCGCGGGACGCCGGGCCTCGTCGGCGTCCCGCCCCGCTCCCGGCGCGCGAAGACCCGCGTCCGCCAGGGCGTCGAGGGTCTCCTCCAGCCCGCGGCGGCCGTAGTCCAGCACATGGTTGTTGGCCAGGACGCAGACGTGCGGACGGGCGGCGGCCAGGGCGGGCAGATTGGCCGGGTGCATCCGGTAGTGGATCTCTTTGCCCGGCGCCGCCTCGTCGTTGCGCGTGACGGCGGTCTCCAGGTTGAGGATCCGGGCGTCGGGTGCCGCCGCGGCGAGCACCTCCAGCGCGTCGCCCCAGGGCCAGGAGAAGCCGGCCGGCCGGGGAATCACGCCGTTCGCCGCCTCGGCCAGCTCCACATAGGCGCGGGCATCCTTGACGTACGACTCCCGCAGCTTCGGATCGCCGGGGTGCGGAAGGATCTGGTCGACTCCCCGGCCGAGCATCACATCGCCGGCCAGGAACAGCGTGACAAGGTCACCGCCCATTCCTCCAGGCTAGAACCTGTAGCCCGACACCGTGGCGATCCACTTGATGAAGTCGCCCGGGTCGTTGTCCGCACCGTGGCCGGCGTCCCAGTAGTACGAGGTGTCGACGTCGTCGCCGAGGTTCTTCAGGCGGGCGGCGAGGTTGCTCGCGACGGTGAGCGCGGTGTCGCTGTCCTTGGTGCCGAGGCGGATCCACCAGTGCTTCGACCGGTTCCCGTCGACCTTGTCCACGAGGTGGTGCATCGGGTTCATCAGGTGGAGCTTCGCGGGGATGTCACTGTCGAGGCGCGCACTGGCACCCTCTTCGTGGCGCAGGCTGTAGAGGGTGAAGTGCCGGTTGGCGGTGGTCCCCGTACCGAACTCGTTGTTCTCACCGGCGGACAGGTCGAAGGCGTCGAACGCCGGGGTGTCCTTCTTGCGGGCGCCCACGTGGGTGAGGAAGTCGACCCAGGAGAAGGTCGCCCTGCCGCCGGACCACGTGATGAACGAGTTCGCGGCCAGGTAGGCCGAGCGGTCCGCGTCCGAGAGCGCCGCGAGGTACTGGGTGGCCGACGGCTCCAGGTGGGTCTTGACCAGGTACTCGTCGAGGTTGCGCGCCGTGAGGGTGCCGAAGCCCTTCGCCGTCAGCCTGAGGGAGGCGAGATATTCGCCGTACGCGCCGCTCAGCGCCTTGGAGACGGTCTGGTCGACGACCGAGCCGCTGCTGAGCAGGTTGGCGCCCCAGTTCCACTCGTACGCCATGTCGGCGTGTTCGAGGTCGGTGATCGGGCACCAGGCACCGGTGGCGAAGATGGCGTCGCTCGCGTCGGCCGCGCCCAGCTCCTTCAGGTAGGAGTCGTAGGCCGGACTGTCACCGGACGCGCCGAGCAGCGAGGACAGCGCGCCGCCGGCGCTGACTCCGGCGGAGACGATCCGGTTCACGTTGCCCGGGATACGCCCCCTGTTGAACTTCACGTACCGCACCGCGGCCTTGAGGTCGACGATGGCGGCGGGCGCGGTGCCGTAGTAGATCCCGCTGGAGTCCACCAGCGACCGCCCGCGCGCGCCCGGCTCCACGACGACGTACCCGGCGGCGAGCGCCAGCTGCTGGCGGCTCGCGGCGGAGGCGGCAGCGGCAGCGGGCCCGCCCGGGCCGCCGGGGCCCATCCCGCCGCCTGCGCCGACACCCGTGGCGTTCGCGACGGACGAGGGCATGTAGCCGCCGATCTGGTTGGCGAAGAGGATGGGGGCGCCGGACGCGTCCACGACGCTTCCGTCGATCTTCACCGGCACGCTGACGTTGAGGGACTGGTAGGTGGCGTCCACCGGGTCGGCCACGTACGAGGCGACTTTGTAGAAGTGGTAGACGACCTCGTGGGCGGTGCCGGTGGTGTCCGTGATGCTGGTGGTCAACTCCGTGTAGCTGTCCGGGTCGAAGACCAGGGAGGAGTCCGTGGACGCGGCGGACGACGCCGCGGACGTTCGGCTCGCCGCCCGCGCACCGGAGGCGAACCCGACCGCCGGCACCGCGGCACCCGCGGTGAGCCCCATGACCACTGTCCTGCGCTTCACTGACTTCACTACCGTCTCCTGTCTTCGCGGCTCGTTCGAACAACGAGGCCCCAGGGCAACAGCCGTTCCTTAACCCTTCCTTTGTGTCTCCAGTGACGGCACCGGGATCCGGCCACCCCCCTGACCAGCCACAACCACGGTCGCCCTGCCGGGGCGGCCTCCAAACCGAAGCAATCGCCCACAAAATTGTCAGCGATTTTGGCGCGATCTCGTACGCGCGGACTCCCGGTTGACCTCCCTGACCCGCGCCCGCAGCACCTCCTCCGGTGCGCACGCACGCAACACGTCCGCCAGCCGCACCGCCGTACGCACGTTGCACCGCCCGAGCGCGACCAGCGCGAACGGCTCCTCGCTCGCACCGGTCACCGGATCGACCCGCAGCGAGGGCAGAACGATGCCGACGCCTTCCAGGGCCGCCTTGAGTTGTGCCACCACTTCCTCCGTCGACGTCACGTCCATCGTTCCGCTTCCTCCACTCTGAGTGTTCGCGTCCACCACACACAGTGGCCGACCCGGCTTTAACCTGGCCAGAGACGGAGCCCGACAACCCCGCCCGTGTAACAGGGAGTTGCCGTGCCAGGACCGAAGGACCTCGACCCGTCCACATCACCGCGTGCGCTGCTCGGCGCCGAGTTGCGCCACGCGCGCGAGAACGCGGGCCTCAGCCAGGACGACCTGGGCCGGCCCTTGTTCGTCAGCGGCTCGTTCATCGGCCAGTTGGAGGCCGGTACGCGGCGCATGCACCTCGAATACGCCCGCCAGATAGACGAGATCCTCAACACGAACGGGTGCCGGGCGGGTGATCGTCGCCTGTCTGCGGGACCACGACGCCGTGCGAGCGGTGCTGGAGCCGGTCGCGCCGGCGCGCTGGGAGGGACGCCTGCTCGCCAACCTCACCAGCGGGGAGCCGGCACGAGCCCGCGCGATGGCGGACTGGGCAACCGCGCACGGCATCCGCTACCTGGACGGCGCGATCCTCACCCCGACCCAGGTCGTCGGCACGGCGGCCGCCGCCGTCCTCTACAGCGGGTCGCGCGAGGTGCACGAGGCGGTACGGGACACACTGGCCGCCGTGGGCGGCACCGGTACGTATCTCGGTGCCGACCCCGGCCGGGCGTCGGCGTACGAGGTTGCGCTCCTCGACCTGTTCACCACGTCGGTGTACGGCGTCGCGCACTCCTTCGCCCTCGCCTCGGCCGAGGGCATCGCACCCGACGACCTCGCCCCGTTCGCCATCGGGATCAGCGGTCTGCTGTCCGAGATGATCCCGCGATTCGCCGGTCAGCTCCGGACCGGCGACTACCCCGGCGAGCGCTCCACGATCGCCTCCGCGGCTACGACGATCGCCCACCTGATCGACGCGGCCGGCGCCCACGGCCTGGAGGTGGGCGCGCTGACCGCGGCGAAGGGCGCCGCCGACCGAGCCGTCGCCGCCGGCCACGGACCGGACGGACTCCCACGCCTGGCCACCGTCCTGCGCACCGGGAAGCCCCACGGAACTCAAGCCCCAAGCCCCGAGACCTCTTTGTAGGGAACGGGTGGGAGGGCCTCAACCCGCCCTCCCGCCCTGGCGAGTCGACAGGAAAGAACCTGGCGCCCCTCCTCAGCCGATCAACGGCAGCGCCCCGAAGTCATGGTGCTCCCAGAGGCGGCGCGAGGTCTCGTGCGGGTACGGGGTGACCGCGGAGTCCGTGTCAAAGACCTGGGTCGGCCGCCGCTCGGTGTCGTACGCGGGCCAGCCCGGGTCTCCGGTCGTGGCGAACGCCGTCCAGGCCGTGCGGAAGCGGGACGACAGGGCCTCGGCCTCCGGGGACGACCCGACCCCGGCGAACAGCATCAGACCGAGGTCGGCTCCGAAGGTTCCGAACAGCAGCGGTATGTCGAGGCCGTGACAGGCACCCAGCGCGCCTCCGTAGGCGGGCGCGGGCCAGGCCAGCTCGTAGACGTGCGCGCGGCCGCCGCCCGCGAGCTGCGCCTCGGCCAGGCGCAGCGAGGGCATACGGAACACCGCGTCGGAGTGCACCCACTCGTAGAGCTCCTCGGGAGAGGCGTCGGGAAAGGCGGCGCGGTAGGCCCGCTCGCCGTCGGCCCCGGAGTCCGGTCCCGGTCCAACTCCCAGTCCCAGTACCAGTACCAGTCCCGGTCCCGGTCCCGGTCCCGGTCCGAAGGTGCGCAGTGCCTCCGTCGCCTGCTCGTCCGTGATCGTCCCGAGTCGGCCGCCCAGCGCGGTGAACAGCCGGTACTCGTTCCGTGTGTGCCCGACGATCAGTTCCACGTCCCGTGCCGAGCCGGCCGCCAGCGCCTGCCAGGGGGCGGTCGGCAGTACCTCTCCGTCGACGACGGGCGCGAAGGCCATCAGCGTGTGGGCGACCATGCCCCACCTGTCCTCGAACTCCCGCATCTTGGGCCCCAACGCCTCGCCCACGGCGGTCAGCCGGCGGGGATCCACCGAGGACAGGTCGGCGGCCGTCGGGCGCAGGCCCGCCTCGGCGGCGATGGCGGCGGCGATGTCACGGGCCAGGTCGTCGGAGAAGAAGGGACCGGGCACGCTCTGCGCGATCGCCCGGCCGAACAGCCCGGCCGCGCTCGGCATGGCCAGCAGCGAGGCGACGGACCCGGCGCCCGCGGACTCGCCGAAGACGGTGACCCGGCCGGGGTCGCCGCCGAAGGCCGCGATGTTCTCGCGTACCCATTCCAGGGCCGCGACCTGGTCGAGCAGCCCCCGGTTGGCGGGGGCTCCGTCGATCCGGGCGAAACCCTCCACGCCGAGGCGGTAGTTGAGGGTGACGACGACCAGGTCGCCGTCGCGGGCGATACGGCGGGCGTCGTATCCGGGACTGCCGGAGTGGCCGAGCTTGTAGGCGCCGCCGTAGATCCAGACCATCACCGGACGGCGGGCGGCCGGGTCCGGATCGGGCGTCCAGACGTTGACGGTCAGCCAGTCGTCGCCCGTGGGGGCGTCGATCACCCCCGTACGGCCCTGGAATCCCGACTCCTGCGGGGGCGGCGGACCGAAGGCGAAGGCGTCCCGGGTGCCGTCCCAGGCGGCCACCGGACGCGGGGCGGCGAACCGCGCGTCCCCCACCGGCGGTTGGGCGAACGGAATGCCCCGGAAGACCACCAGCCCGTCCTCCCGACGGCCACGCACCGCACCGGCACGGGTGCGCACCACGCTCGCTCCTGCTGACGTCACGACGGCTCCCTCGGTACGGGTGGAACGGAACGGGTCCTTGAGGGAACAGCGTGCTACGAAACAGCCAGGCGATCACCCCCCGGGGATGGGGAGGTGATCGCCTGGATGCGATTTCGGACAGGTCGGGTCACGTCCGGTCCGACCGGCCCGAGGTTCAGCTGAGCGTGCTCAGCGCCTTCGGGTCGTACGACGCCAGCTCCCCGAGCCGTCCGTCCAGTACCTTCGCCGCCCACTCCGGGTCCTGGAGGAGGGCGCGGCCCACGGCGACGAGGTCGAACTCGTCACGCTCCAGACGGTCGAGGAGGTTGTCGAGGGAGGCCACCTTGGAGCCCTCGCCCATGAAGGCCTTGATGAAGTCGCCGTCGAGGCCGACCGAGCCGACGGTGATGGTGGGCCTGCCCGTGAGCTTCTTGGTCCAGCCCGCGAGGTTCAGGTCGGAACCGTCGAACTCGGGGAGCCAGTAGCGGCGGGTGGAGGCGTGGAAGGCGTCGACGCCGGCGGCGGCGAGCGGGGTCAGGATGGCCTCCAGCTCCTCCGGGGTCTCGGCGAGCCGGGCGTCGTAGTTGTCCGACTTCCACTGCGAGTAGCGGAAGAGGACGGGGAAGTCGGCCGAGACCGAGTCACGGACCGCGGCGACGATCTCCGCCGCGAACTTCGTACGGGCGACGGGGTCACCGCCGTACGCGTCCGTACGGCGGTTGGTGCCCGCCCACAGGAACTGGTCGAGCAGATAGCCGTGCGCGCCGTGCAGTTCGACGCCGTCGAAGCCGATGCGTTCGGCGGTGGCGGCGGCCTCGGCGAACGCGGCGATGACCTCGTCCAGGTCGGCCTGGGTCATGGCCTTGCCGGTGCCCTCGGTGCCGTCGAGACGGATGCCGGAGGGGCCGACCGCAGGGGCGTCGGCGTACGGCGGCCGTCCTGCCTTGCGCACCATGCCGATGTGCCACAGCTGCGGAACGATCGTGCCGCCCGCCGCGTGCACCGCGTCGGCGACCTTCGTCCAGCCCGCGAGCTGCTCCGTGCCGTGGAAGCGCGGGACACGGTCGCTCTCGCCTGCCGAGTCGTGGCCGACGTACGTGCCCTCGGTGACGATGAGGCCCACGCCCGCGGCGGCGCGGCGGGCGTAGTACTCGGCCACGTCCTCACCGGGGACGCCGCCCGGGGAGAACTGCCGGGTCATCGGTGCCATCGCGATCCGGTTCGGGACGGTCAGGCCGTTCAGCGAGACGGGGCGGGACAGGATCTCGGCCGCGCGGGAGGCGGGGGCAGTCGTAGACACGTGTGGGGGCTCCTCGGGTACCGGATGGTATGTGCGTATGCATTGATGGTGCGTCAACCACAACTCCCCGGTCGGTCGTGTCATTCCGGCCGCCCGGCACCTCGCCCTGTGACCCCGGACACGCCCGAGGGCGGCACCCCCTGTTTCCAGGGAGTACCGCCCTCGGCAGGAAAACCGATCCTCGAAGGGATCAGAAGTCCATGTCACCGCCCGGCATGCCGCCGCCGGCCGGCGCGGCGGCCTTCTCCGGCTTGTCGGCGATGACGGCCTCGGTGGTCAGGAACAGCGCGGCGATGGAGGCGGCGTTCTGCAGAGCAGAGCGGGTCACCTTCGCCGGGTCGATGATGCCTTCGGCGATCATGTCGACGTACTCACCGGTCGCGGCGTTCAGGCCGTGGCCGACGGGCAGGTTGCGCACCTTCTCGACGATGACGCCACCCTCGAGACCACCGTTGACGGCGATCTGCTTGAGCGGGGCCTCCAGGGCGAGTCGCACGGCGTTGGCGCCGGTCGCCTCGTCACCCGAGAGCTCGAGCTTCTCGAAGACCGAGGAGGCCTGGATGAGGGCCACGCCGCCACCGGCGACGATGCCCTCCTCGACGGCCGCCTTCGCGTTGCGAACGGCGTCCTCGATGCGGTGCTTGCGCTCCTTGAGCTCGACCTCGGTGGCGGCACCGGCCTTGATGACGGCCACGCCGCCGGCCAGCTTCGCCAGGCGCTCCTGGAGCTTCTCGCGGTCGTAGTCCGAGTCGGAGTTCTCGATCTCGGCACGGATCTGGTTGACCCGGCCCTGGACCTGGTCGGCGGAGCCGGAGCCGTCCACGATCGTGGTCTCGTCCTTGGTGATGACGACCTTGCGGGCACGGCCCAGCAGGTCCAGACCCGCGTTCTCCAGCTTGAGGCCGACCTCCTCGGAGATGACCTCGCCGCCCGTGAGGATGGCGATGTCGCCGAGCATGGCCTTGCGGCGGTCACCGAAGCCCGGAGCCTTGACGGCGACGGACTTGAAGGTGCCACGGATCTTGTTGACGACCAGGGTCGACAGGGCCTCGCCCTCGACGTCCTCGGCGATGATCAGCAGCGGCTTGCCGGACTGCATGACCTTCTCGAGGAGCGGCAGCAGGTCCTTGACGTTGCTGATCTTCGAGTTGGCGATCAGGATGTACGGGTCGTCGAGGACGGCCTCCATACGCTCCATGTCGGTGGCGAAGTACGCCGAGATGTAGCCCTTGTCGAAGCGCATACCCTCGGTGAGCTCAAGCTCCAGACCGAAGGTCTGGGACTCCTCGACGGTGATGACGCCTTCCTTGCCGACCTTGTCCATCGCCTCGGCGATGAGCTCGCCGATCTGGGTGTCGGCGGCGGAGATGGAGGCCGTGGAGGCGATCTGCTCCTTGGTCTCGACATCCTTGGCCTGCTCAAGGAGGGCACCGGAGACGGCCTCGACGGCCTTCTCGATACCGCGCTTGAGAGCCATCGGGTTGGCGCCGGCGGCTACGTTGCGCAGGCCCTCACGGACGAGAGCCTGGGCGAGAACGGTCGCGGTGGTCGTACCGTCACCGGCGACGTCGTCCGTCTTCTTGGCGACTTCCTTGACCAGCTCGGCGCCGATCTTCTCGTACGGGTCCTCGAGCTCGATCTCCTTGGCGATGGAAACACCATCGTTGGTGATCGTGGGGGCGCCCCACTTCTTCTCGAGGACGACGTTGCGGCCCTTGGGGCCAAGGGTGACCTTGACGGCGTCGGCGAGCTGGTTCATCCCGCGCTCGAGACCGCGCCGTGCCTCCTCGTCGAACGCGATGATCTTGGCCATGTGAAGTGGTCCTCCCGGACTGGGGTGGATTGCTCCGGACCGCGCTGGCGCCCGCGACGGACGGCCTGCCTGCCCCGTGGTTCCTTGCACCACCTGGCCTGCGGGCCTCACCGACCCGGTCCTTCGTTATCACTCTCACCTTCAGAGTGCTAACGCCAATGATTAGCACTCGCCCCTGCCGAGTGCAAGCGACTTCCCTTGATCCGCAGGTGAGAAGGGGCGCGCAACCCGCGCGTCGCGCCGGTGCGCGAGCGGGCCCGCGGCGACGGACGGACAGCCACGCCGGCGGACAGACAGTCACATCTACGGACAGACAGACCGAAGGGCTCGCACCCCATGGGATACGAGCCCTTCGTCACGTCGAACAGTCAGTCGGCGCGTGCTTCAGCCGGTCGCGAGCCGGACCATGTCCGCCTGCGGCCCTTTCTGGCCCTGCGAGATCTCGAAATCGACCCGCTGCCCCTCTTCCAGGGTGCGGTAGCCGTCCATCTGAATCGCGCTGTAGTGGACGAATACATCCGCACCACCGTCGACCGCGATGAAGCCGTACCCCTTCTCCGCGTTGAACCACTTGACGGTGCCCTGAGCCATGCCTAACTCCCCTATTACTGGCCCTTGCACAGGACCGCACTTCGCGGACCCGGGTCAGACCTCACCCCCCAACGGTTGGGGGTGTGCGCCGGAACGCGTCGACCGCGGCTGAATGTATCTGTCCAACTGCCGTCTGCAACAGGTCAATCGGACGAGAATTCCGGGCATGACCGATCGGGAATATGGGGAGAATTTGCGAAGATTCAGGGCAAGTCGGGCCCCATAAATGCCGTATAAGGCTCAAAAGTGCGGGACACTTTGGCTACTTCTTGCCGGACTTCGGGCGCGAACTCATATGCACCCGGCATGCAAAGTGGAGCGGCTTCCCCAACTGTACCGCGCTCAACCATACAGAATTGCCCCCTCCGCTTCTCTCACGGAGGGGGCAATTCGATGAACTCTCGGTAATTGGCATTACCAAGGGTAACAATCTCACCCTGGGTAACGGCCTTCGAGGTGGTCAGCCACCGGCGACGGCAGGAATGATCGAGACGCCCGCGCCGTCCGGCGTCGCCGTCTCCAGCCCCTGCTCGAAGCGGACGTCGTCATCGTTCACGTAGACGTTGACGAACCGGCGCAGCTTGCCCTGGTCGTCGAGAACGCGGGCGGAGATGCCGGCGTGGTTCTTCTCCAGATCGGCGATGACCTCGCCGAGGGTCCCACCCTCGGCCGTCACCTCGGCCTGACCACCGGTGTAGGTGCGCAGGATGGTGGGGATGCGGACGGAAACGCTCATTCTTGTGACCTCCGGTCGGGTAAGGGCTTTCAGGGGCGCGGGGCGTTGCTGAATACGCTGCTCCGCCACATGGGCGCGACCAGCCCCCGCCGGCCCGCAGACGAACAACGACGCTTACGCGAGCCCGGCTTCCCGGAAGGACTCGAGGCTGGGGCGAATCGTCGCGGTGAGCCCGGTACCGGCCACCGCATCCAGCGTCTTCAGACCATCACCGGTGTTCAGAACGACGGTGGTCAGCGTCGGGTCCAGCAGCCCGTTCTCGATCAGCTTCTTCGTCACGCCCACCGTCACACCGCCGGCGGTCTCCGCGAAGATGCCCTCCGTGCGAGCGAGCAGCTTGATCGCGTCCACGACCTGCTCGTCGTTCACGTCCTCCACGGCCCCGCCCGTGCGCCGCGCGATGTCCAGCACGTACGGCCCGTCCGCCGGGTTGCCGATCGCCAGCGACTTGGCGATGGTGTTCGGCTTCTGGGGCCGTACGACGTCGTGGCCGGCCTTGTAGGCGACGGACACCGGCGAGCAGCCCTCGGCCTGGGCGCCGAAGATCTTGTACGGCTTGTCCTCGACCAGCCCGAGCTTGATCAGCTCCTGAAGACCCTTGTCGATCTTCGTGAGCTGGGAGCCGGAGGCGATGGGCACCACGAGCTGGTCGGGGAGCTTCCACCCCAGCTGCTCGCAGATCTCGTACGCCAGGGTCTTGGAACCCTCCGCGTAGTACGGCCGCAGGTTGACGTTGACGAAGCCCCAGCCCTCGCCGGCCGGGTCGCCGATCAGCTCGGAGCAGAAGCGGTTCACGTCGTCGTAGTTGCCCTCGATGCCGACGAGCTCGCCGCCGTAGATCGCGGCCATGACGACCTTGCCCTGCTCCAGGTCGTGCGGGATGAACACGCAGGAGCGGAAGCCGGCGCGGGCGGCGGCGGCACCCACGGCGCCGGCGAGGTTGCCGGTGGAGGAGCAGGAGAGAGTGGTGAAGTTGAAGGCACGCGCCGCCTCGATGGCCTGCGCCACGACGCGGTCCTTGAAGGAGTGCGTCGGGTTGCCGGAGTCGTCCTTGACGAAGAGCTTGCCGGCCTCGACACCCAGCTCGCGGGCGAGGTTGTCGGCCTTGACGAGCTTGGTCCAGCCGGGGTTGATGTTCGGCTTGTCGGCGACGTCGGCCGGGACGGGCAGCAGCGGCGCGTAGCGCCAGATGTTCGCGGGGCCCGCTTCGATGCGCGCCCGGAGCTCTTCGGTTTCGTAGGCCGAGAAGTCGTACGCGATCTCCAGCGGGCCGAAACACTCCTCGCAGGCGAAGACCGGGCCGAGCGGCACGCGGTGCCCGCACTCGCGGCAGGAAAGCGCGGCGGCGGGTCCGAGATCCACACCGACTACGGTGGTGGTGTCGCCCGCGACAGGGTTCGTGGTGCTTGCAACAGTCTGCGCAGCCATGGAGGCGAGGCCCTTTCTCCTCATCTTCCTCACGACGCACTTCGCCGTGAGACGGATTTGGCACCTTCCCTAGCCGGGAGCCTCGCCACATCAATGTGACAGGAACCAGCTGGAGGGTTGCCGGGGCTTCATCGGGCCGTATCCCTCTGCCCCTCTGGATGAGCGGTATTCGGTTGTGTCGTGCGGGTGGTGCGGTGGTCCGCAAATGATCTACGACATGCGATGGTCATCCGCGTTGTTCAAGACTGTAACCGAAGGCCAGGACAGTTGAGATAGTCGTCCGAACCGCGAGATGGATCACACCGTGAGACACCGGGTGATCAGACAGTGAGGAGCCGCAGACTGTGCTGAAGGAAACTGAGCGCTGGCTGAGCAATCGCTCCTGGTCCGTGACCGATCGCCCGCTCCACAGACTCATGTCCGCCAAACGGGCCACGGGCTCCTCGGTGAGCGTCGTCCTGCCGGCGCTGAACGAGGAGGAGACGGTCGGCGAGATCGTCGCCATCATCCGCCACGACCTGATGCAGCAGGTCCCCCTCGTCGACGAGATCGTCGTCATCGACTCGGGTTCGACCGACCGCACCTCGGAGGTGGCCGCCGCGGCGGGCGCGCGCGTGGTGCACCGGGACGAGATCCTGCCGCGCATCCCGACCGTGCCCGGCAAGGGCGAGGTGCTGTGGCGTTCCCTCCTCGTGACGAGCGGGGACATCATCTGTTTCATCGACGCGGATCTGAAGGAGTTCTCCTCGGACTTCGTCTCCGGGATCGTGGGGCCGCTGCTCACCGAGCCCGGTGTGGACCTCGTCAAGGCGATGTACGACCGTCCGCTCGGCGGTGCGGCGGGGCAGGGCGGCCGGGTCACCGAACTCATGGCCCGCCCCCTCCTCAACATGCACTGGCCGCAGCTGGCCGGCTTCGTGCAGCCGCTCGGCGGGGAGTACGCGGCCCGCCGTTCGCTGCTCGAACAGCTCCCCTTCCCCGTCGGGTACGGGATCGAGCTGGGCATGCTGGTCGACGCCCTGCACCTGGTGGGCCTGGACGCGCTCGCCCAGGTCGACGTGGGCGTGCGCAAGCACCGCCACCAGGACGGGCAGGCGCTGGGCCGGATGTCCGCCGCGATCTACCGCACGGCCCAGCTCCGGCTGGCCCGCGGCCACCTGATCCGCCCGGCCCTCACCCAGTTCGAACGGAGCAGGGACGGTTTCGAGCCGCGGACGTACTCGGTGGACACGGAGGAACGTCCGCCGATGGTCGAAATCTCCGAGTACCAGAAACGAAGGGCGGCGTAGCAGCGCCCCTGCGAGGGGCGCGGGAACTGCGCGCTCAGCCCCCACCGGCCGGAAGATCACATACGACCCCTCATATGGCCAACGGGAACGTTTGAGCGTTTCCACGCGGGGCTAAGTTTCGAGGCATGGCTTCAACGCAAGGCGCCCACAACATCCTCGTCGCATCCAACCGCGGCCCGGTCACCTACGAGGTCCAGGAGGACGGCTCGCTGCGCGCCAGGCGCGGTGGCGGCGGGCTGGTCTCGGGCCTCTCCGCGATCGGGCCGGACGCGGGGGCCCTGTGGGTGTGCTCGGCGCTCGGCGACGGCGACCGCGAGGCGGTCCGGCGCGGGGTCGCCGAGGACGGCGTACGGATGCTGGACATCGACGCCGACGTGCACGCGGACGCGTACAACGGCATCGCGAACTCCGTGCTGTGGTTCGTCCACCACATGCTGTACCAGACCCCGCTGGAGCCGGTCTTCGACGCGGAGTTCCGGCGCCAGTGGGCGTCGTACGAGGCGTACAACCGCGCTTTCGCCGAAGCTCTGGCCGCGGAGGCGGCGCAGGGCGCGGTGGTGAACGTCCAGGACTACCACCTGACCCTCGTCCCCGGGATGCTGCGCGAGCTCCGCCCCGACCTGCGGATCGGCCACTTCTCGCACACCCCCTGGGCGCCGGTCGACTACTTCCGGATGCTGCCCGACGACATCGCCGAACAGGTGCTGCGCGGCATGCTCGGCGCGGACCGGCTCGGCTTCCTCACCCAGCGCTGGGCGGACGCGTTCACCGCCTGCTGCGACGCGCTCGTCGGCGGGCTCGGCGACACCCGGATCGGTGTGCACGGGCTCGGCGCGGACGCGGACTTCCTGCGCAGGCGCTCGCACGAGGCGGACGTCGCGGACCGCATGGCCGCGCTGCGCGAAGAGATCGGCGAGGGCCGCAGGACGATCGTGCGGGTCGACCGGACCGAGCTGTCGAAGAACATCGTGCGGGGCCTGCTGGCGTACCGGCAGCTGCTGGAGGACCACCCGGAGTGGCGCGAGCGCGTCGTCCACGTGGCCTTCGCCTACCCCTCCCGCCAGGACCTGGCCGTCTACCGGGAATACACGGCCGAGGTGCAGCGCGTGGCGACCGAGATCAACGCCCGCTACGGCACACCGGGATGGACCCCGGTCGTCCTCCATGTCAAGGACGACTTCGCCCGCTCCCTGGCCGCGTACCGGCTCGCCGACGTCGCCCTCGTCAACCCCATCCGCGACGGCATGAACCTCGTCGCCAAGGAGGTGCCGGTCGTCTCCGACGAGGGATGCGTGCTGGTGCTCTCACGGGAGGCGGGGGCGTACGAGGAACTGGGCGAGGACGCGGTGGTGGTGAATCCGTACGACGTGGTCGGCACCGCGCGGGCGCTGGACGCGGCGCTGACCATGCCGCCGGGCGAGCGGGCGGAACGTACGAAGCGGTTGGCTGCCGCCGGGACGGCGTTGCCTCCGGCGCAGTGGTTTCTTGAGCAGTTGCGGGAGTTGGAGGGCTGAGTCGGGAGTCTGTCGGCTGCGGGTGCGCTGTGGCTGGTCGCGCCCACGCGGCGGAGCCGCACATGTCACGGCCCCGCGCCCCTTACGGGGCGCTGCAGTGCGCCGCCAGTCCCCTCAGCAGGCGTACGACTCCCGCCGGGCCGTCGACGACGAGGTCCGCGCGTTCGGCCAGTTCGGTGACTTCCGTACTGCCGCTGCACACCAGCAGGCCCGGGACGCCGTCCGAGCGGAGTTTGTCGACGGCGGCGAAGGCGGGGAGGTCCCCCAGGTCGTCGCCGGCGTACATGACGGCTTCGGCGCGGACCTCACGGACGTACTCCAGGAGGGCGACGCCCTTGTCCGTGCCCGGGGGACGGAGTTCGAGGACCATCCGACCGGGTTCGACGATCAGGCCATGGCGGGTGGCGAGGTCGGTGAGGGGTTCGCGCAGTGCCTCGAACGCGGCCTGGGGGTCCTCGGCGCGGCGGGTGTGGACGGCGACCGCGCGGCCCTTCTCCTCGATCCAGGTGCCGTGCCAGGCGCCGATCCTGTCGAGGACCCCGGGCAGTTCGGCACGGACGGCGGCGACGCCGGGGTGCGGGGCGGGGGCGTTGACGGTGCCGGTGCGGGCGTCCCAGCGTTCGGCGCCGTAGTGGCCGAGGACGACGAGGTGGTCGAGGCCCGGGACGCCCGCGAAGCCGCCGTGGCGGACCGCTACGCCGGCCGGGCGGCCGGTGACGACGGCCACGGAGGCGACCTTCGGGGCGAGGGCCGCGAGGGCGGGGACCGCGTCGGGGTGGGCGCGGGCCTGCTCCGGGTCGGCGACGATGGGGGCGAGTGTTCCGTCGAAGTCGAGCGCGATGACGGCCCGGTCGGGCCGGGTGAGGATGGCGTCGAGGCCGTCGCGTCCGGCGGGGGTCACGGGGGTCGGCAAGGGTTCCATGACGTCCGGGGATTCCGGGATTTCCGAGTGGCTGCCCATGCTCCGACCCTATCCGCGCACCCCCGGGCGCACCCACGGCTCACCGGGTCACAGTCCTCGAACGCCGGACGGCCACCCCCGGCCTGTGCCGGTGTCAGCGGTCCGCGCGGCGGCTGTCCCGGATGCGGCGAAGGCGGTTCACCGTGATCGGGTCGTGCGCGAGGGCGCGGGGGTCGTCGAGGAGTGCGTTGAGGAGTTGGTAGTAGCGGACGGGAGCGAGGCCGAGTTGCTCGCGTATCGCTCGTTCCTTCGCGCCGGGTCCCGCGAAGGAACGGCGCTCCATGGCGAGGATCCCCCGCTCCCTCCCGCTCAGTTCGTCCATGACCGCACCGTAGCTCCCGCCACCGACAGCGGGGCTACCCCGCGGAGTCCGTCGTGGTCGCCGCCTGCTGGAGCGAGCCGAGGATCCCGGCCGGGCTGCCGTCCGGGGAGACCGCCTTGCCGATCTGCTTCTTGATGTCGGCGCTGACGGCGGCCCAGGACGTCTTGCCGACCGGATAGAGCTGGGAGGAGGGGAGCTCGTCCAGGAACGGGGTGAGGTCCGCGTCGTCGCTGTCCGCCGCCATCGCCTCGGACGCGGACGTCGTGACCGGCAGCAGGTCGTACTCGTGCGAGAAGGCGAGCACGTTCTTCTCGCTGTAGACGTAGTCGAGGAACGTACCGATCTGATCCCGGTGGCCGTTCTTCTTGAAGGCCATCATCCAGTCGGCGACACCCATCGTGGCCCGGCTCTTCCCGCTGACGCCGGGCATCGGCACCATCCCGAACTTCACGCCCTTGTCGGCGGCCATCTTCATCAGCGTGGGGTGCCCGTTGAGCATCCCGACCTCGCCGCGCGCGAACGCCGCGAAGGCGTCCGCGCGATTGAGCTTCGCGGGCGCGACCGGTCCGGTCAGCCCCTTGCCGACCAGGTCGTCCTTGAGCCAGGTGAGGGTGGCGACGTTCCGGGCGGAGTCGAGGCTGTAGGTGCCGACGTCGTCGGTGTAGCCGTCGCCGCCGCTCAGCAGCCACTGCATGGTCTCGGCCTGCGCCTCCTCGGGACCGAGGGGCAGCGCGTACGGGATCTTCACGCCCCGGGCCTTCAGCGCCTGCGCGTCGGCGGCCAGTTCGCTCCAGGTCGTCGGCGCGCTGAGACCCGCGGCGGAGAACAGCTTCTTGTTGTAGAAGAGCAGCCGGGTGGAGGCGGCGAACGGCATGCCGTACTGCACCCGGTTCATCTTCCCCGCATCGGTGAGCTGCGCGACGAAGTCGGCCTGGACGGGTATGGAGAGCACCTCTTCGGCCTTGTACAGCTCGCCCTTGTCGGCGTAGTCGGCGTACGCGCCGATCTGCGCCATGTCGGGAGCGTCGCCCCGCGCGACCATCTCCTTGACCTTGCGGTCGACGTCCGTCCACGGGTAGACGCTGACCTCGACCTTGGTCCCGGGGTGTTCGGCCTCGTACGCCTTGACGAGCTTGTCCCAGTACTTCTGGGAGCTGTTGGCCTTGGAGTCCCCGTAGTCGGCGGCCACGAGCCTGAGGGTCACGTCCCCGGAACCGGCCGAGCCGCCGCAGCCCGCGAGGGTGGCCGTCATGCCCAGCGCGGACGCCGCCGCGATCAGTACTGTCCTACGTCCTGCCCTACGCCGCTGCACCGCACTTCTCCCAACCCCCGGCCGCCCCTGTCCGGAGGCCGTCCGTCTTTGCTTCCGCGTCCGTTGCATCCGTCTCGGAATGCGGATACAAGGTCTACACCACGTGAGTGGACTAGACCTCTCCTGGGGTAAGGGGCGACACTGTCCCCGTGAGACATGTCATCGCCCTCGATGTGGGCGGCACCGGGATGAAGGCCGCCCTGGTCGGGTCGGAGGGCGAGCTCCTCCACCAGGCCCGCCGGCCCACCGGCCGCGAGCGCGGTCCGGACGCCGTGGTCGACGCGATCCTCGACTTCGCGGCCGAACTGCGCGCGTACGGCGAGCACCACCTCGGCGAGCCGGCGGCGGCGGCCGGAGTCGCCGTCCCCGGCATCGTCGACGCCGACCGGGGCGTGGCGGTGTACTCGGCCAACCTGGGCTGGCGCGACGTCCCGATGCGCCGGCTGCTCGGCGACCGGCTGGGCGGGGTGCCGGTGGCGCTCGGACACGACGTGCGCACCGGCGGGCTCGCGGAGGGCCGGATCGGCGCGGGGCAGGGGGCCGACCGTTTCCTGTTCGTCCCCCTCGGCACCGGCATCGCGGGCGCGATCGGTATCGACGGCGGCGTCGAGGCGGGCGCGCACGGTTTCGCGGGCGAGATCGGCCATGTCGTCGTACGCCCCGGCGGGACCCCGTGTCCGTGCGGGCAACACGGCTGTCTGGAGCGGTACGCGTCCGCCGCCGCCGTCAGCCAGGCCTGGGCCGAGGCCTGCGGGGACCCGGAGGCGGACGCCGCCGACTGCGCGAAGGCCGTCGAGTCCGGGGACGCGCGGGCGCGGGAGGTCTGGCAGGACGCCATCGACGCTCTCGCCGACGGGCTCGTCACCGCGCTCACCCTGCTGGACCCGCGCACTCTGATCATCGGTGGCGGTCTCGCCGAGGCCGGGGAAACCTTGTTCGCACCGCTACGGGCCGCCGTCGAGCGGCGCGTCACCTTCCAGAAACTGCCGTCCCTCGTCCCCGCGGCCCTCGGGGACACGGCCGGCTGCCTGGGCGCGGGCCTGCTGGCCTGGGACCTGCTGAATCAGCCGACCACTTCCCAACCGACTTCGGAGGTAACCACCTGATGGCCCATAGAACGGTTCTCGCCGGTGCCAGGGTGGTACTGCCCACCGGAGTCGTCGACGACGGTCGTGTGATCGTCGACGGCACACGCATCGCCGGCAGCGCGCCCTCGCCGACGCGGACACTGGACCTGTCGGGCCACTGGCTCGTCCCCGGCTTCGTGGACCTCCACAACCACGGCGGCGGCGGTGCATCCTTCACCTCCGGGACCGTCGAGGAGGTCCTCCAGGGCGTCCACACCCACCGGCTGCACGGCACCACCACCCTCGTCGCCTCGACCGTGACCGGTGACATGGACGGCCTCGCCCAGCGCGCCGGGCTGCTCTCCGAGCTGGCCGAGCAGGGCGACATCGCGGGCATCCACTTCGAGGGCCCGTTCATCTCGCCGTGCCGCAAGGGCGCGCACTCCGAGGAACTGCTGCGCGACCCGGACCCTGCCGAGGTCCGCAAGCTGATCGACGCCGCGCGCGGCCGGGCCAGCATGGTCACACTCGCCACCGAACTGCCGGGCGGCATCGACTCCGTACGCCTGCTGGCCGAGCACGGGGTGATCGCGGCGATCGGGCACACGGACGCGACGTACGAGCAGACGGTGGAGGCCATCGACGCGGGCGCGACCGTCGCCACGCACCTGTTCAACGCCATGCCCGCGCTCGGACACCGCACGCCCGGCCCGATCGCCGCCCTCCTCGAGGACGAGCGGATCACCGTCGAGCTGATCAACGACGGCACCCACCTCCACCCCGCCGCGCTCCAGCTGGCGTTCCATCACGCGGGCGCGGACCGGGTGGCGTTCATCACGGACGCCATGGACGCGGCGGGCTTCGGCGACGGCCGCTATCGGCTCGGCCCGCTGGAGGTCGAGGTCAGCGAAGGGGTCGCCCGACTGGTGGAGGGCGGCTCGATCGCAGGCTCCACGCTCACCCTCGACCGCGCCTTCCAGCGGGCGGTGTCCGTCGACCGGCTGCCGGTCGAGGACATCGTCGCGGCCCTGTCGGCCAACCCGGCCCGTCTGCTCGGCCTGTACGACACGGTGGGCTCGCTGGAACCGGGCAAGGACGCCGACCTGGTGGTCCTGGACGCGGAGTTCGCCCTCAAGGGCGTGATGCGCCGGGGCGAATGGGTGGTTGACCCACAACTGGGGTGATTCGCGCTCCGGTTGGAGCGCGATGTGACGTACGGCGGTCGTCCCGGGACTGGGCCGACCGCCGTTGTCTTTGGCATGATCAAGCCTCCGGATTCTCCGGAACTCGAAACTGTCGGCCAGCGCATGCATCGAGGGAGGCCGGTCCGGATGATCCTCACGGTCACACTGAACACCGCTCTCGACATCACCTATCGCGTACGGTCCCTGCGTCCGCACACCGCGCACCGGGTGACCGAGGTGACCGAACGCCCCGGCGGCAAGGGCCTGAACGTGGCGCGAGTGCTCGCCGCCCTCGGCCACGAGGTGACCGTCACGGGCTTCACGGGCGGCGTGACAGGCCGCGCCCTGCGGGACCAACTCGCGGAC
Organism: Streptomyces sp. NPDC007095; assembly: GCF_040634475.1. NCBI lineage: Bacteria > Bacillati > Actinomycetota > Actinomycetes > Kitasatosporales > Streptomycetaceae > Streptomyces > Streptomyces sp. NPDC007095. Next base: position 780 of record NZ_JBEYFS010000042.1, on the reverse strand, counting down.
ACACCCGGGGTGGTGGACGCGCTGATCCCGGTCGAGGGGCCGACGCGCCGCACGATAGCCGTGGTCGACACGACGACGGGTGACACCACTCAACTCAACGAGCCAGGACCGGAGATCACCCCTGCCGAGTGGGCGGCCTTCCAGGAGGCCTACGAGGTGCTGCTGCGCTCCGCGTCGGCGGTGGCCCTGTGCGGCAGCCTGCCGCCGGGGGTGCCGGTGGGCGCGTACGCCGGCCTGATCCGCGCGGCCCGCGCGGCGGCCGTCCCGGTCCTCCTGGACACCAGCGGCGAACCCCTGCGCCGGGGCGTCGCCGCCCGTCCCGACATCGTCAAGCCGAACGCCGACGAACTGGCCGAACTCACCGGCTCCCACGAGCCGTTGCAGGCGACCCGGGACGCCCGCAGACGCGGCGCACACGCCGTCGTGGCCTCACTGGGCGCCCAGGGCCTGCTCGCCCACACTCCGGACGGCCTCTGGCGCGCCACCCCACCGCGCCGCGTCCACGGCAATCCGACCGGCGCGGGCGACTCCGCGGTCGCGGGCCTGCTGTCGGGACTGGTGGAGCACCTGCCATGGCCGGAGCGCCTCGCCCGGGCCGTCGCCCTGTCCGCGGCGACCGTACTGGCGCCGGTGGCGGGCGAGTTCGACCACCTGGCGTACGAGACCCTGCTCGACCAGATCGCGGTGACGGGGGACGCGACGGCGGCGTGACGCCAAAGAAACGTAGAAGCGTGGCGGGCGGCCGGAGGCCTGGGGGGGGGGGGCGGCGGCTTCGGATGG
>NZ_JBEYFS010000041.1:54349-62836 GCF_040634475.1 Streptomyces sp. NPDC007095 | reverse complement strand
GGTGCTCGCGCGTGTAACGGCGAGCGTTGTCGATGGCGAGCGCACCCCGTGAGGCGATCTGCTTCATGAGATCCGCCTCGTCCTGGGTGAAGGGGTCGGATCGGCCGCAGCGCCAGGCCGATATGGCGCCGAGCGTGAGACCACGGGCATGCAACGGTGCCACCATCACGGAATGGCAGCCCTCGGGGATGAGGTGTTCGACCAGCCGCGGATCGCCGAGCGCAGCACCGTACTCGTCAGCGCCGACGATGACGGTCCCGCCCTGCTGGAAGCTGCGCAGGAGGGGGTGGTCGGGAAAGGGTGGGACGAGGCCGCCGTGATTGATGCGGGCCGGCGACACCGCGTCGGGCGGAGACAGGGCCGCGTTGCGCAGTCGAAGATCTCCACCGCCCAGCTGCTTAGGGGGTTCGTCTCCGTCGAAAACGGACTGCGCAAGGTCGACTGCGGCGAGATCTCCGAACGCTGGTACGAGTACGTCCGCAAGGTCCTGCGCGGTGCGCACGACATCCAGGGACCCTCCTACCTGCTCGGCCGCTTCGCGGGCGAGATCCAGATGACGGCGGGCGCGCAGATGGTCGCTGCTGTCGATGTACAGGGCTGCGACCCCCGTGGGGCGTCCTCGTGTGTCCTCCAGACGGAAGGCGGACAGCGACAGCGCGTGCAGTCGCGCCGGATCGTGCCGCCACCTTACTTGCTGGTTCTTGCGGATCACCGGGGCGCCCGTCTCGAGCACCTGGCGCAGTACTGCCTCGAGGTTCGCCGCGTCCTCGGCGCACAGCACGTCGCACAGCCGAGTGCCGGGCTCTACCGGACGGCCGTCGACAGTGCCCGGCGTGGCGTTCGTCTGCACAGTGGTGAGATCCGTGTCGTGCAGAGCGATCGTGATCCGGTTCTGTGCGGACAGTGCGCGCAGGAGCGCTGCGCCCTGCTCGTGGTCGGCGACGTGGTGTGTGGGTGCCGCCAGGACGAGGTACTCCGCCGAGCCCTCCACCCTTGTGGTCCGGAAAGTGACATCGATGGTGTTGCCGCACTGGTGCCGCAGCCGTATCCGGCCGGATTCCGGCAACTCCATGGGGCTGCGCGGTTCGTCGGGGCGGTCGGCCATCAATTCCTGCACGGGGCGGCCGCAGACCTCCTCGGCGGGGAACCCCGTCAGGTCCTCCGCTGCCCCGGTCCACCGCACCACCGCGCCTCGATCGTCGAGCACGGCGGCTGCCAGGCCGCCGAAGGCGTACGGCCTGGCGTTGAGGCCGGAACCGGAGACGCTCGCCGCTCGCTGGGAGGCGCCTGCCGGGTAGGCACTTTCAGCATTCGTCATATCCATATCTCGGTCTTCCTTTACGAGAGCTTGCGGCTACGAGGAGTGGCATCCTGCGGCGGCTGTCGGCCGTCCGGTCGGCAGCGCGTCACATCGCAACGGCTTGGAGGGCAGGTCCTGTTCGGCCCAGACGACCTTGCCGTCCGTTGCGGAGCGGGACCCCCACCTGCGGGACAGCTGAGCGACGAGGTAAAGACCGCGGCCGTACTCGTCGAGGGTGCGGGGATGGCGGGGGCGTGGGTGGCTGGTGTTGGTATCGGAGACTTCGCAGGTCAAAACTTGGTGCTGGATGAGCCGTAGGCGGCTCGGGCCGTCGCAGTGGCGGATGGCGTTGGTGACCAGTTCACTGACGATCAGCTCCACCGTGGTCACGAGATGCTCCAACCCCCATTCGTTGAGCTGACGGGCGGCCAGGTGCCGGGCGGTGCGGACGGCGGACAGATCGTTCGGCAGGTCCCAGGTGGCGACCTGGGCCGGTTCGAGTGCGCGGGTCCGCGCAAGGAGCAAGGTGACATCGTCGGCCGGTGCCTGAGCAGGCAGGGTCTCGATCACCCGCGAGCACAGGTCCTCCAGGGACGGACCGGGCTGTGCCAGGACGGTGCCCAGGCGGCGCAGGCCGACGTCGATGTCGTCGTCGCGGGTCTCGACCAGACCGTCGGTGTAGAACGCGAGCAGACTTCCCTCGGGCAGTTCGAGTTCCACGGACTCGAAGGGGACCAGCCCTAGGCCGAGGCCGAGTGGGACTCCGGTGGGCAGGTCGGGAAAGGTGATCTGACCCTGCGGGTCGATGATCGCGGGCGGGGGATGCCCGGCCCGCGCCATCGTGCACCGCCGGGTGACCGGGTCATAGACGGCATAAAGGCAGGTGGCGCCCACCACCGCGGGGAGCCGGTCCGGGTCGTCGGCGTCTTCCTCGCTCAGTCGCCGGACCGTGTCGTCGAGGTGCGCCAGCAGTTCATGGGGAGGCAGATCCATGTCCGCGAGCGTGCGGACGGCAGTGCGCAGCCTGCCCATGCTCGCTGCGGCCTTGATGCCGTGTCCGACCACATCGCCGACGACCAGGGCCACCCGGGCGCCGGACAACGCGATCACATCGAACCAGTCGCCCCCCACGCCGTGGTCGATGTCGGCCGGCACGTAGCGCGAGGCCGCCTCGACGGCGGCGCCGCCTGCCAGACGATGGGGCAGCAGGTCGCGTTGCAGCGCGAGGGCCGCGGTGCGTTCGCGAGCGTACTGGCGAGCGTTGTCCAGGCAGAGTGCGGCCCGGGTGACGAGCTCCTCGGCGAGGAGCAGGTCATCCTCCTGAAACGGCATCGGTTCCTCGGTGCGGACGAACAACGCGACACCCAGCACGCACTGCCGCGCACGGATGGGTACGACCATGAAAGAGTGCATCCCGTTCTCATGGATCTTCTGCGCCCGTACCGGGTCGTGGTCGATCCATGGGGTGGCAGAGGTGTCCAGGACCGGTTCCAGGTGAGACGTGCCCGTGCGCAGGACGGCCGCGTACGGGGAGGCCGGGGGGACAGTCACCGTCTCCTTGCGCGCCCACGGCGACTCCGGCACCCCGGGGCGAATCGAGGCCAGACCGGCGCGACGCATGACAGGGGGGCGACCGTTCGTCGTGCCGATCCAGGTCGAGGGTTCTTCGCCGAACTGAACCGACTCCGCCAGGTCGACCACGGCGTAGTCGGCCAGCAAGGGCACGGCGAGATCGGCCAGTTCCTGTCCGGTCCGCATGACGTCGAGGGTGCTGCCGATGCGGGTGCTGGCTTGGCTGAGGATGGCCAGGCGCTCGCGCGCCCGCCGGTTGCCGGTGACGTCCGCGCTCATGGAGCACACCCCCACTGTCTGGCCGTCCGCGTCCTGGAGACAGAAGAACGAGGCCGCGAACACGTGCGCCCGGCCCCGGTCCGCCGGCGGCCACGCCCGGTACTCGTGGACCATGGTGGTGCCGCTCTCCAGCACCTGCCGCATCACTGCCTCGAGCGCCTCGGCCTCGAAGCCAGGGAAGAGATCTTTCAGGCGGCGTTCGAACCATTGGTCACGAGGAACGCCAACTTGGTGCTCCATGGCGTCGTTCACCCAGGTGCAGCGCAGTTGCAGGTCATGAACGAGGATGCCGATCGGTGCGTGGGCCAGGAGCGACTCCCGCACTGGTCCGTTGGTCGCCCCCGAGGACAGGGTGCCTATGTCGGTCACGGACACCAGCCACCGGGTGCCGGCGTCCTGTCCCCACAGCAACGAGATCCGCAGCGTCATTTTGATGCCGTGGCCGTCGCGGTGGCGGACCGTCACGGTGCCGGACCAGCCACCCTGGGCACGGCACTGCTCGGCGAACGCCGAAGCACTCAGGGCGTCCTCGGGGGTCGGCAGCACGTGTGCGGCGGACCGGCCCACCACCTCCCCGGCCGAGTACCCGACAAGCTGCTGAGCGGCCTGCGTCCACCCCACCACCGTCCCCTCCGCGTCGATCATCGCTATCGCCGCGTCGGGTATCTCGCGGGGGCTCACCGGCTCGGCGAGTGGCGTGTGGTCAGTGTTCGTCATACGCGGTTCATCCCATCGGTGCATAGGTGTGAGAGAGCGTCGGCCTGTGGCGCGGCGGCCCGATCTGTAGGCGTGGTGGAACGGTGATGGCCGAGGGGCTGAGGATCGCCCGGGCAGGAACGGCCGTCCCGGACGTGTGATGCAGCGCGCGACCTTGCCGCTGGTTGAGAGGCCCACCGGAGCGGCATCCGCCAGGCTTGGACTGCTTTGTCCATTTCTGATGGAATCATCAGATACGACCGCTTCATCGTCAAGCCCCCCACAACTGATCGCATGATCAGGCGTGACCGCACAGGGTGGCGCGGGCGGGTGAAGCGGTCCCCGCCTGGCTGGGAGGTCCCATCGCATAACGGTGGTGGAGTCGGAACTCGGTGGCACCCGGGGTGGACGGTTGAGGTCTTCAATGCGATGATGAATTCATCAGAACTGCTGCTCTTGTTTACGGTGCATGCCGATGCCAGCCTCACGCAGGAACCGATTCGAACGCCGTCGGGCCGAGACCCGGCAGGCACTCGTCCGCGCCGCGCGGAAGATCCTGGCCGAGTCCGGCGGCACCAGCGCCAGCATCCGGGCCATTGCGGAGTGTGCGGACGTGGGCTTCGGCTCCTTCTACAACCACTTCACGTGCAAGCCGGACCTGTTCGACGCGGCCGTCGCCGATGCAATAGAGGAGTACGCCCAAGCCATCGACGAACGCTTGCACGGCGTCGACGATCCCGCCGAGCGTCTCGCTGGGGGTGTGCGGCTCAGCGCGCGCATGGCCGAGTCACACCCGGAGATCATGCGGATCCTGTGCCACAGCGAGCTCGGCCGCATATGCGCCGGCCACGGACTGGCTCCGCGCGCGAAGCGCGTCGTGGAGCAGGGCATGGCCTCGGGCCGCTTCACCGTGGTCGACCCGATCATTGCCCTGACCGCACTGAACGGCAGCCTGCTGGCGCTCCTGGAACTGTGGTTCAACCGGCCCGAGGCCGACAGCGACCAGGCCGCAGGCACGATGGCCGCGATGATCCTGCACATGCTCGGCCTCTCCCCGGACGAGGCCCGTGACCTCGCCCGGCGGCCCCTTCCCGCCGCAGCGTGAAGGGGGGAACAGCTCCTTGATCATCAGATCCGCCGTTGATTATTAGACACTCGCCTCACAGGCGCGCTCTCCATCCTGCTGGGGTTGATCTGCTTCCGGGGCGCCCTGGAGTCGATCCTGCTGCTCGCCCTGTGGATCGGCTTCAGCTGGCTGCTGCGCGGCACCATGGAGACGGCCGCGGCGGCCTCCGCCCAGGACATGCCGGCCCCAGGCTGGCATGTGGCTTTCGGGATCATCAGCGCTCTGGCGGGCATTGTGCTGATCGTCTCGCCGTTCGCCTCGATCGCTGTCGGCGTACAAGTGAGCCAGAGGAGTACGCCGACAATCGCGGAACTCACCCTGGTGGTGGGCATTATGGCCATAGCCCTGGGCCTGACCGAGGTGGTCCGGGCCATCATGATGCACGCCGAAATGGGCCGTCTTGCTCCGGCCCCCGCCGCCCAGCGGCGCCCCCTGTTCCACCGTCCGCACCCCCAGCACTGATCTCCGGAGCCGGATCGGTCGGCCACCGGCGAACAGTGAAAAGCCGCACGGCCGCGGCAACGCTCGCTCCGGCGTCCGCCGCCCGCTCGGCAACACCCCCAGATCACCGTCGTCCGCCACCATCGCGGCTGATCCCGCATCTGCCCGTCCTGTCTGGGGCGTGCTGCGCCGCGCGGAGCGTCGCCAGCCAGGGCCGCGCGCTGTGTGCACACGTGGTGACCGCTGTCTGCGCACATGGCGACCGGGGAAGTCCGCGCGTCTGCCCGGTCGGCTTCGGTCAGCCGCTATGACGGTCGTGAACAGTTCGCTCGACAGCCGAGGCCACCCGCCGGATGGTGCCCCAGCCCGGCGGCCGCTCGGCGGGCGCGGCGCCCGGCCGGTGGCGGGGAACCCGTACCCGTAGCGTTCGGGGCCTGATCCGGCACCGCACGGGAGTCGCCAGGGTGACGGCTTCACCGTCCAGCCCGACGGGGACGAACGGGACGTCGGCATCGACGACAACCTCTTCAGAGGTGGCCAGATTGGTCAGGCCTTGCGTCAGGCCGTGCGTCTGCCCACCTCGCAGCCGGGCGGCCGTCTCGGCGGGCGTCTCCGCCCTGGCGGCCAGTACCCCCAGGAGTCCGGAGTCCAACTGCGCACGCCTGGCAAGCCCGGCCGGGTCATCGACCCGGTAGGGGTTGTTGCTCACCAGCACGGCATCAGGCCGGTCCACAGTGAGCAGCCCGGCGCGCACCACCAGCTCCGGGCCCTCGTGGCGGGCCAGGAATTCCGGGAGGATCCGCACCACGGTGCCGATCTTGTCCTCCCGATAGGCCGGGTCCTGCACCAGGGCGGCATAGGCACCGAACGACACGTTGTTGACGAACACCCGCTCGCCTGCGAACCCGAGATCCACGCACAGTTCGACGCCGTCCGTCAGGGCCTCCAGCGCGGCCGAAGGGTCTTCACGGTCCAGGCCGAGGTCCATCGCGAAGTGGTTGCGGGTACCGGCCGGAATGACCACGAAAGGAAGACCGCTCTTCGCAGCCACCCCGGCGACAAGTGCCTGCGTACCGTCTCCGCCGGCCACCCCCAGCAGATCCGCACCGTCATCCACCGCGCGTCGGGCGACGGTCGCGAGGTCCTGGGGCCGGGAAGGATCGAGCAGGAGAACCTGAGCCCCCAACGCACGGGCCTTTTCCGCGATCCGGAACCGGCTCGCCTTCCCTCCCCCCCCGAACGGGGATTCACGATCAGATACGGCCGCCGCGCAGCTGTCACCGGTCGGAACGCGTTCTCGGTCACGGCAAGCACCGACAGGCCGCTTTCATCAGCCCAGCGCCCGTCACAGTCACAGGCGCCGACACAGCTGCCGTTACCGCGCCCGCTGCTGACTGCGCCGTCCGCCACCGGCCCGGTCCAGCGATCGCACCGGCCACCGCCTCCATGACGTTTCCTCCAACAGTTATGGCCTACGGCACCAGCCCGGTCGCCTTGATGACAGTACTCACGGGTGGGGGGTGATGACGGCGCGTCCTTGGATCTTGCCGTCGTGCAGGAGCTGGTATGCCTCGTAGGCGCGTTCCAAGGGGAAGTGCTCGACCAGCATCTTGATCTTTTGCTGCTGGGCGAGGGTGATCACTTCCATCAGTTCGGGAAGGGAGCCCCAGTAGGGCGAGGCGACCGAGCACTCGTGCGGCGGGCTCGAGAAATTGACGGGCAGGGCTCCGCCGCCGAGACCGACGATGGTCAGGTGGCCAAGCACCCTGGCCACCTGAGCAGCCATCCGCAGAGTCGGGTCTATGCCGACCATATCCAGCACGAGCTGAGCGCCCTGCTGCCCCGTCATGTTCTTGATGCGCGTGACCGCCGCCCGAGAGCAGCACCTCGTCCGCGCCCATGCGCTTGGCGGTCTCCAGCTTGCCGACATCGGTGTCCACGGCGACGACCGTGGTCGCCGCGCTGAGCGCTCGCACCGTCTGGATGGCCATCTGGCCCAGACCGCCGACCCCGATCACCACCGCGGTCGAGCCCGGCCCCAGCAGGTGCACCGATCGCTTGACGGCGTGATAGCTGGTCAGCCCCGCGCCGCTGAGCGGGGCGGCCTGGCACGGGTCGAGGGTGCCCAGCGGAATCAGGAATCGCGCTGCCGGGACCAGCAGGTACTCAGCCATTCCGCCGTCGTGACCGCCTCCCAGGCCGCCGCCCTGACCACTGACCTTCTGGCAGTAGTTCTCCCGGCCCTCCCGGCAGTTGGCGCACACTCCACAGCCCCAGGGGCCGTAGACCATCACAGGGTCTCCCGCCGCGAACCCGGTGACACCCGGTCCCAGCTTCTCCACCTTCGGTACTGCCCAGCGGAGGTCCACTGGGGTGATCGAAGATCTCGGTGGTGCCGTCCGGGTGGGTGATCACCGGTGGGGGATGGCCGGCCCGGGCGATGGTGCAGGTGCGGGCAATGGGGTCGTAGACCGCACACGCACAGCTTGCGGTGAGCGGCTGATGGCGCAAGGGATCACCGGTGGGAAGCGCAGCGTGCCGCTGGATCGACGACCTCCGTTTCGCCTGATGGCCGCCGGCTGCGCCCTCGCGAGGGGTGAACTCGCCGATACCCAGCTCCTCGGACTGAATGCCGCGACCACGCCTTGGCCTGCTCGGTTCAGCAGGCCAGCGCACCCAAGGCGCAACCGGATCCGGTGGGCCGCACCTCAGCACTACAGACCCCAGCGCTCAAGCGGACCGGCCAGTGGGAGACCGCGCGGGGCTTCGCCGAAGTGCCGTAGTGGAGCTGCGAACCGGGCGACGAGAACGGCCGGCCCGTCGCTTTCCATGCGCTGTATGGAAATACAGCGATATCAGAGAGCTTGCGGCGGACAGGGCCGTGCGGCCGTCGGGAGTCTCTACCGATGCCGCTCTCGGTCGCCGTACCGGGGTCGACTCGTGAGCGCCAGGAGTACCGGCTCCTCGGACTGGTTTGGTGTGACGCAGGTCTCTCTGAGACAAGTTGACTCATAGATTCTCTGTGAGTCAATCTGTCTCACATGGGGGTTGCGAAAAGCCGGGTCCCGCAACT
>NZ_JBEYFS010000041.1:0-54251 GCF_040634475.1 Streptomyces sp. NPDC007095 | reverse complement strand
CCTCCAGCACCCGGCCCTCAAGCCGCTGCTCGCCCAGGCCGCCAGCTGACCCACACCCCCGGAAGGGGGCACCACCCCCCCGCCCCCTTCCGGGGCCTCGCTATGACCACGACTCGAAGCGGTGTGACCGCGACGCCAACCGGTCCAACGGCGACCGAGGCCGCGACAACCGGTGAGACATGGGCCGTCGGCACGGGTGGGCTCAGACCGTGCACGTCGCCGTGATACCCGCTGGCGCTAGGCAGGCGGCCGCTGATCTGGGATCAGCGACTCCTGACCGCGCCCGGGCGGCAGGTAGGAGGGGCTCAACGGCACCCTCACACCTGCACCAGGCCCCCTGGGCGGGGGCTCGGGTCTGCTCGTCGGAGTCGACTGGACAGCGGGCGTCCGCTCCAACACCGCCTTGGCCCACTTCGGCCTGCGGCTCGGCCCGCGTGGCACGCCGACACCCTGCACCCTCCAGGTCAGGGGCCTCGACCACGTGTGGGTCGCGGGCGACAACGCCCAGGTTCCCGACCTGGCCGCCGAAGAGGGCGCGTGATGCCCTCCCGGCGCGCGGCACGCCGTACGCGACCCCAGTGTTCGCCGACAACGTGATCGCGGTCCCGCGCGGCCGCCCGCCGAAGGAGTACCGGCACAAGAACCTGGGCGCGGTGGTCCGCCTCGGCCTCCACAAGGGCGTCGCGATCCTCTTCACCGAGGCGGTCACGCCATCCCGCAGCCGTACTTGTCTCTCCGCCCATTTTTTGTCCCCTTCTCTCGCCGCCATACCCCCCGTCCGCTGCCTGGAGGGCTGTCCCCATGTCACAGAACACCGTCGCCGCCGCTCGCGGCACTGAGACCGCACCTGAGAACGTGCCTGTCGACCCGTCACACCGGCGCCGCTGGTGGATTTTGGGCGTCATTTCCATCGCCCAGCTGATGGGCGTCCTCGACGGCACCATCGTGAACATCGGCTTGCCGTCCGCCCAGCGCGACCTGGGCTTCTCGGACGCCGACCGGCAGTGGGTGGTCACCGCCTACGCGCTGGCCTTCGGCAGCCTGCTGCTGCTCGGCGGCCGGGTCGCAGACATTGTCGGGCGGAAGGTGACCTTCCTGGTGGGTCTGGCCGGCTTCGCGGCCGCTTCCATGGTGGGAGGCGCGGCGAACGGTTTCGGCATGCTCGTCGCCTCGCGCGCGGTCCAGGGCGGGTTCGCCGCCCTGCTGGCCCCGTCCGCGCTGTCGCTTCTGATGACCACCTTCACCGTTCCGCGCGAGCGTGCGAAGGCCTTCACCGTCGCCGGCTCGGTCGCCGGTGCGGGCGGAGCCATCGGCCTGATCCTTGGCGGGGTGCTGACCGAGTACCTGGACTGGCGCTGGACCATGTACGTCAACGTGGTCTTCGCGGTGGTGGCATTCGTCGGTGGCGCAGTCCTGCTGCACCGCACTCCGCGGGACACGTCCTCGAAGCTCGACATCCCCGGCACCCTGCTGGTCTCCGCCGGCCTGTTCTGCCTGGTCTACGGTTTCTCGAACGCCGAGACGCACGGCTGGGGTTCGGTGGCGACGTGGGGCATGCTGGCGGCCGGTGCCGTCCTGGTGGCCCTCTTCGTCTGGCGGCAGAGCAGGGCGGCATATCCGCTGCTGCCCCTGCGGGTCCTGCTGGACCGTAACCGAGGCGCCTCCTTCGCCGCCCTCTTCGTCAGCGGCGCGGGCATGTTCGGCGTGTTCCTGTTCCTGACCTACTACCTGCAGCAGAGTCTTGGTTTCAGCGCCCTGAAAACCGGCTTCGCCTTCCTGCCCATGATCGTTGCATCGTCGTCTGCCTCCGCCGTGGCCACCAACGTCGTTGTGCCGCGTATAGGCCCCAAGCCGGTGGTACCGCTGGGCATGGCCATTGCGGCCGTCGGTCTGGTCTGGATGACCACACTGGACATGAGCAGCGGATACGTGACGCAGGTACTGCCACAGCTGGTGCTCGTCGGCATCGGGCTGGGCACGGTCATCGCGCCTGCGATGAGCCTGGCCACCTCCGGCGTGGCCGCGGCCGACGCCGGAGCCGCGTCCGCCGCCGTCAACACCGTCCAGCAGGTCGGCGGGTCCATCGGCGTCGCCCTGCTCAGCACGATGGCCTCCGACGCCGTCACCGACTACCTCTCCGGCCGCAACCCCAAGGAGCCGGGCGTCCTGGCCCAGGCCAGCCTCGAGGGCTACTCCACCGCCTACTGGTGGTCGGCGGCCATCTTCGTCATCGGCCTGGGCGTGACCGCCCTGCTCTACCGCCGCGGCGTGCCACAGCAGGACGAGAACGCCGCGCCTGTCGTTCACATGTGACCAACGAACGGGTCTGTCTGAGAGAGGCGCAGGCCGGGCTGCAGTCACCTGCTGACGTGCACGAGGAATAAAGGGGGGGAAGCTTCCGGGTACCTTTGGCGGGGCAGCACCGGGGTAGTCCTACAGGTTCTCTGCGGCTGCCCAGTTCCTGCCTCTGAGACGAAATGTCCCATAGTAGGCTGTAAAGCGGCGTTATCTCACGGAAGGGAACGGAGAGGTGGAAGACAGAACCGATCCGCGTCTGTTGCGCAGCCGTGACGCGATGGTCTCGGCGGCCACCGCTCTGCTCACGGAGGGCGGGCTGGAGGCCGTGACGCATCAAGCGGTTGCCGCCCGTGCCGGCGTTGGCCGGGCCACCGTCTATCGGCACTGGCCCGGCCTTCTCGACCTCCGCCTGGCCGCGCTGGAAGCCGGTATGCCGCCTCTGCCTCCGATGCCTGAGGAGCTTCGGGCCGCTTCGGGTGGCGATCCGCGAGCGGAGCTCGTTCACCGTCTGGGTGTGCTTGCCGAGCGGTGGGACGACGAGCAGGCCGGTGCCGTCCTTGCTGCGATCCTCGGCGGCTCACGGCATGACGAAGGCATGCGCCGCCTCCGGGAGTCGCTGCTGAACCAGATCGCAGATGCCCTGCGTCCCGCTGTTGCCGCGGCCGTGGAGCGTGGCCAGCTCCGGTCCGACGTCACCCCCGAGACCTTTGCCATGGCTACCGCGGGTCCCCTGTTCTTCGAGCGCTTTCTCGCCGGGAACCGCCTGGGGCGTGACACTGTGGACGCCGTCGTGGATGCCGCTCTGCGGGGCTGGTCCTAGCGTCGTCGAGTCCCCGGCGTGGCTGGATGTCCGCCGTTGGGCCGGGGCTGATCAAGGTGGCATTCCCTCGCACTCGTGAAGAGCTGCGAGGTCCTGTCGCCTCTGGGTTCGCTGCCTCTGTGGCAGTCGGCCGAGCCTGTCGGCACGAGCCGTTCGGCTCGCAGTCCGGTGCGGGTGCCACCGATCCGATCACTGCGCACCTTTGGACTGAATCGGTGTGACGCAGGTCTCTCTGAGACAAGTTGACTCATAGATTCTCTGTGAGTCAATCTGTCTCACATGGGGGTTGCGAAAAGCCGGGTCCCGCAACTGTCCACAGATGTCACCAGTGTCATTGCATTCGCGCACAAGGTCTCTTAATGGAGGAAACCATGAACACTACGGTCACGAAGAAGGCGGGCAAGGGCGCCACCGACGGTGTCGTTTCCGAGATGGCCACGTACTTCCACATCAAGCCGGGACGCGAGCAGGAGTGCGCGGCGGCCTGCCAGCGGATGGTCGAGGCCCTGAAGCAGGCCCCCATGGCCGCCACCATCAAGACCGGTCTGCGTGACACCCGCCACGTGATCTTCAACAACGGCACGGAGCTGCTGTGGGCCACCACCTTCGAGACCGAGTGGGTGCCCTACATCGACGACGCGTTCCTGACCGTCGGCTTCGAGCACTTCGTGGACTGGATGCAGCACACCACCGAGTGGGACACCAAGATCGCCCCGTGGATAGAGAAGTCCGGCGGCCTTGAGTCGCTCACGGGCGACAAGACGCGCGAGGGCTTCGACGAGCACATCATCGCGAACATGGCCGGCATGAGGTGGATCCTGCAGGACGGGCAGCAGAAGGCCACCGCCTACTGGAACCCGGTCAGCTCCCTGACGATGTCGGAGATCACCAAGGCCGAGCGGATCAACGCCGCCTTCCAGGAGGTCCTGGACGACCCAGCCGCCGAGGAGGCCCTCCAGCACCCGGCCCTCAAGCCGCTGCTCGCCCAGGCCGCCAGCTGACCCACACCCCCGGAAGGGGGCACCACCCCCCCGCCCCCTTCCGGGGAGGGGGCGCCCCCCGCCCCCTCCACGACCCGCGTGACGACTCCGTCCGCGCAAGACAGTTCTGGAAGGCATCATGAGCATCGAGAAGGGCAGCGCCCTGGAGCTCGACGACATCCAAGCCGCTGCTCTCCAGCCACGGCCGATCCCCTACGCGGGCTTCTACCTCGCCCTGCGCATTGACGACCGGCGGCAGGGGCGCGAGCTGCTGCGGCGGCTCACCCCCGTCCTCGACTCGGTCGCCGCGTTCGACCCCGAGCGTCAGGTCTCGCTCGCGGTGGCACTCAGCTTCCAGGGCCTGAAGGCCTTGGGGGTGCCCGAGGAGTCGCTGGCCACCTTCCCGGAGGAGTTCCGGGAGGGCATGGCCGCGCGGGCGGAGTACATCGGGGACGTCGGGGAAAACGCGCCGGAGAACTGGGAGGGCCCGCTCGGTTCGAAGGACGTGCACCTCATCCTGGCCGGACTCGCCCCGGATGCCGCCCGCCTGGAGACGGTTTTCCTCCTGGCCCGCGACGCCCTGCGCGACCTGCCCGGCGTCGTCCCCATCTGGCAGCAGGACGTGCACGTCGGACCGGACGAGAAGGAACCGTTCGGTTTCCGGGACGGCATCGGTCAGCCGGCGATCGCGGGCACGAGCATCCCCGGCACCAATCCGTACGAAGAGCCGCTCAGGGCAGGCGAGTTCATCACCGGATACAAGGACGAGACCCACGGCATCACGCCCGTTCCGCAGCCCGAGGTGCTCGGGCGCAACGGAACGTACGTGGCCTTCCGCAAGCTGCACACGCGAGTGGCCGACTTCCGTAAGTACCTCCAAGAGCGTGCCACCGGCCCCGCCGACGAGGAGCTGCTGGCGGCCAAGTTCGTCGGCCGCTGGCCCAGTGGCGCCCCGCTGGCACTGACGCCGGACAAGGACGATCCGGAACTCGGTGCCGATCCCGAGCGCAACAACGCGTTCATGTATGGCGACGACCCGGAGGGCCTCAAGTGCCCGGTGGGCGCCCACGCCCGGCGGATGAACCCGCGGGACGCGGTCGTCACCGGCGAGGTGCGTCTGCACCGCATGATCAGGCGCGGTACGACCTATGGCCCGCCGCTGCCCAAGGGAGTGCTGGAGGACGACGGCGTCGATCGCGGCATCATGTTCGCCTTTGTCGGAGCGCACCTGGACCGGCAGTTCGAGTTCGTCCAGAGGCAGTGGGTGAACGACGGCAAGTTCATCGGGGCGCCTGCGGAAAAGGACCCGCTGATCGGCGTGAACGACGACGGCGGGTTCACCGTCCCGCGCAAACCGATCCGCCGCCGCTTCAAGGGGCTGCCGCCGTTCGTCGTCAACCGGGGTGGCGAGTACTGCTTCATGCCCGGACTGTCGGCGCTGCGCTGGATCGCCGACCTCGACACCTGACATCTCTCACGATCAACACGACAAGGAGCATTTCTCATGGCTGACCACTTTTCCGGGCCGCGTGCCATCGCCGACCCTGCGTCCGACATCTGCGACGTGTACGCCTTCCCGAGCCCGGAGCGGCCAGGGAACCTGGTGCTCGTCCTCAACGTGCTCCCGGCCTCGGCCCCTACGGCCCTGTTCTCCGACGCGATCACCCACCGTTTCCGCGTCCGGCCGATCACGTCGGTGAGCGAGGGCGCCGCTGCGGCGTTCAATGTTTGCGAGGACGAGTACGTCTTCGACTTCACCTTCGACGCCCCCCAGAAGGTCGACGGCACGGACACCTTGGTGCAGATGGGCTCGTGCCAGGCGCCTGACGGCCGGAAGGTCGCCTTCCAGGTCGGCAACGAGGTGCCCACCGAGGCCGAGGGATTGAAGATCTTCGCCGGGTCGCGGCTCGACCCGTTCTTCATCGACTTCGTGGGCGTGATGGTCACCGAAGCGACGGGGAAGCTGGGCTTCAGGTCTGATGCCAGCAACGTTCTGGAGGGCCTGAACGCGCTGAGCATCGTGCTCGAAGTCGACGCCGCGGTGCTCGGCCCGGCCGCCGGCCCGCTGGTGGCGGTCGTCGGCGAGACCGTCACTTCCGGTGGACGCCCGTTCCGGCTGGAGCGCATGGGCCGGCCGGAGATCAAGAACGTGGTCATGTCGCCCAAGAAGTTCGACACCGTCAACAGCGATCTGGAGATCCGCGACCTCTTCAACGAGGAGGACGCCTTCAGTGTGCGGCCCGATTATGCGGGCACCTACCGCGCACGGCTCAATGCCAACCTGGCCTTCTACGACGGCCTGGATGGCAAGACTGCTTGGCCGCTGGACGAGCAGGGTGCTCACCCGCTGACCGAACTGCTGCTGGCGGACTTCCTCGTCGTCGACCTGTCCAAGCCCTTCTCCGAGGACGGCTGTTTCGAGATCGAGACCGCCCTGCTCGCCGGCCGCCCGCACACGACCTGCGGTGGCCGGTCGTTCAACGACGACATCGTGGACACCCTCTTCACGCTGCTGGTGGGCGGCATCGACGGCGAGCGCATCAGTGACGGCGTCGACCAGCCGACTCAGCCGGCCACCCGCAGCTTCCCCTACCTGAATGCTCCCAACCCGACCCCGCCGGACCTGGGGGCCCGCCTGGCCGCGCTGGCCCCTCCCGGGGAGGCAGCGGCATGACCGGGGCGGCTCCTGAGGTGCACGAGCCACTCACGACGAGCGGCACCATCGCCATAACGAATCTGCACGGGCAGATCGACGGTCTGGGCGTACGGCTCAGCCGTTCGGCTACGGGGGAGACACCGGTAGCTCCGTTGGTGGTGGCGCAAGGGGCGGCCCTAATCGACCTCCTCAACCTCCGAGGCCACATCCTGGGGCGCATCGCCGACTACGAGCGGGCCGCGGAACTCGCTGAGCGGCTCGTGCACGTCGCTCCCGAGGACGGCACGGCCCTGCTCGCCCGCGCCAGGACGCGGGCGACCCTGCACCGCTTCGCCGAGGCCGTTGCCGACCTCGGTGCGGCGGGCCGGAGCGGCGCGGACGCGGCCGCGCTGGACGCGGAACGAGCCGTCGTCCTGCAGGCGCTCGGCTGCTACGCGGATGCCATGGCCCTGATCCGCAAAGCGGCGGAGCGGCAGAGCGACTTCACGACGCTCGGCGCGCTCGCCGTACTCCAGGCGGAGCGCGGGGAGGTCACCGAGGCGGAGCGGCTGTTCGACGAGGCGCGGCGCCATTATCGGGGGACCTCGCCGTTCCCGCTCGCCCAGCTGGACTTCCGGCGCGGTGTGATGTGGCACCGCGAGGGCGATCCCGATGCGGCCCGCTCGCACTACGAGGCCGCCCGGCGCCGGGTGCCCGACTACGCGCCGGCACTGGGCCACCTGGCCGAGGTCGAGCTGCTGCGCGGAGACCCTCCGGCCGCCGTCGCCCTCCTGCGTCCCCTCATGCAGACCAGCGACGACCCGGAGTATGCAGCTCACCTCGCGGCCGCGTTGCACGCTGGCGGCCGCGTCCACGAGGCGAAACAGTGGCGCGAGCGCGCGGTAGCGGGTTACGGCGAACTGGTGCTGCGCCACCCGGAGGCCTACGCCGACCACGCGGCCGATTTCTGGCTCACCGTGGGAGCCGACGCCGAGCGGGGCCTCCAACTGGCGCTGCAGAACCTCGCATTCCGCCAGACAGCCCGAGCCCATGCCCTGTTCCAGCGCGCTGTCCTCGCGCAGAACCGGGTTGCCGAGGCTGCCCCCTAGCCGCCGAGCGGGCGATGCCGGCCATAGGGGGCACCGACGGGGTCGGCCGGATGGACCGGCATTTCATTCGGCCGACCCCGCACCAGCCCGCCAGGGGCAAACGTGGCCCGGCCTCTTACCGGCTGATGCCCCGTCCCGCGACCCTTCGCAGCGTCCCTCACCCCTCTGTGGTCCCACGGACCGCTGCAGCCCTCCGAACCCGCGACCACTACTCGAGAAAGTTCACAACGATGGACACCATGCTGGCAGGACGCGTCCACCTGGACACGAAGAAGTTCGTCATGGAAGAGATCCCGGTCCCCGTACCCGGACCGGGCGAGGTACTGATCGAAGTGAAGGCGGCGGGCGTGTGCCTCTCCGACCTCCACCTCATCGACGGAAGCATCTCGCCGCTGCATCTGAACTCCAACGTGCTCACCCTCGGGCACGAGATCTCCGGTGTCATCCATTCCCTGGGACCCGGCCTCAGGCGGGACCTGGCCGTCGGCACACGGGTCGCCCTGCAGGCCGGACAGCCCTGCCGCGAGTGCGCCACCTGCGTCAGGGGCGGCACGTGCACGTCGTTCCGCGGCCGCGGCGTCGACTACGACGGTGGCTGGTCCCAGTACACGATCGCCCGTGAGGACACCGTCGTCCCCATCCCCGACACACTTCCCTTCGACCAGGCGTCGATCATCCCGGACGCCGTCTCCACCTCGTACGCGGCCCTGGTCGACACCGTGCAGGTCCGTTCCGCCCAGGCCGTGGGCATCTGGGGAGTCGGCGGGGTGGGCGCCCACGCCGTCCGGCTGGCCCGCATGATGGGCGCCACGCCGATCATCGCCGTCGACCCGCTGCCCAATGCGCGCGAGCGAGCCCTCGCGTTCGGCGCCGATATCGCGCTCGACCCGTCCGACCCCGGTTTCGCCGAGGCCGTGCTGCGGGTCACCGACGGCCTGGGCCTGGACTACGCATTCGACTTCGCGGGCGTTTCCCGGGTCCGGGAGCAGGCGTCGCCCCTCCTCGGTGACCACGGTTCGCTCGTCCTGGTGGGTATCACCATGGAGCCGCTGACGATCTCCGAGAAGATGACCTTCAACCTGAAGAACAAGAAGGTGTACGGACACTACGGATCCTCGTTCGACCACGTCTACGAGTTGATCCGGTTGGCCGGCAGCGGCCGTCTCGACCTGGCCCCGTCCATCACCGACCACATCTCCCTGGCCGACGCTCCCAAGGCGATCCACCGCCTGGAGAACAAGATCGGCGACCCGATCCGCCTCATCCTCGTTCCCTGACGACTCGACCGAGCGCGTGGGCGTGCCGGCCGTGCACTCTGCGAAGGTGTGCGGCTGACGCGTCCCCGTGAAGAGCAGGGTTGCGTAGAAAGAGGCCGACAGCGGGCTCGACGTGATCGACGTGCCGCCACGGCGCCTTGGCGTCGGAGTCGGCCCATTGCGCGAACCACACCCGCAACCGCCGCCCCAGAGAAGCAGACGACATGCGCGACTCACGCAACGCCACCGCACCCAGCGACAGCAGCAATCCGACCGGCTTGTCAGCAGCCACGGTCCGCACCCGCGTGACGGTTCCGCTCCGCTTCGCCGACGGCTATACGGTCACCGCCGACGTCGCCACCTTCCACAGCCTTGCCGACGGCCAGGAACACGTGTCCGTCATCCTCGGCGAACCCGCCGCCGGCCGGCCCCCGCTGGTGCGCCTGCACTCCGAGTGCCTGACCGGCGACGTCTTCGGCTCGGCCCGCTGCGACTGCGGCCCCCAACTGCGCGAGGCGGTCGAGCGCATCGCCGACCGCGGCGGCGTCCTGCTCTACCTCCGCCAGGAGGGCCGCGGCATCGGCCTCTACAACAAGCTCGACGCCTACGCCCTCCAGGACCAGGGCCTCGACACCTACGAGGCCAACGCGGCCCTCGGCCTCCCGGAGGACGCCCGTGACTACACCGCCGCCGCGCAGATGCTCGCCGCTCTCGGCATCTCTGAGCTGGACCTGCTGTCCAACAACCCGGACAAGGCGGCCCAGTTGCGCGCTCAGGGACTCACGGTGACCCAGCACGTTCCCACGGGCGTCTTCACCACGGCTCACAACGTCCGCTACCTCCGTGCCAAGGTGGTCCGCACTCAGCACACACTGCCGCTGACGGAACTGCCGGCGGGCTGACGGCCGTTGCCCATCGGATCATGGCCTAGCCTGGCGTCGCCGCGATGCCGTGTGTGACCAGGCGGACGGGCCGCGTCGCCGAGCAGGAAGACGCGTCCCCGGCGCCGGAGGCCGCGAGGCGAACCCGGAAGCTGTACTCGGTAAGTCGTGGGCTCTCGCTGTCTCTCAGCCGGAGCTCCCAGCGGTAGCGGTAGCGGTAGCTTCAGTCGCAGGTCGAGCAGATGAGTGAAGACCGCTCAGGAGCAATGTCCGCAATGGACAAGTTCTCGACCTGCCGTTGACCAGGTGATGTGCCGGGGTATTTCGTGACGGCCGCTCTCGGGCAATGCGCAGGTCTCGGTCGGGCGATCCGGTTCGCCAGGCGGAGCGTCGCCCGGCGCGACGCCCGGGTTCCGGTGCCGGGGCGCCGTCATCACGAGTGACAGGGGGAGTCTCTCCCTGCTGATAGCACCCTTCGGCTTTCCATACGACGTATGGTATTGCTGAACAGACGTTCCGTGCGTTGTATGGAACCTCGGGATGTCACCGCACAGGCCTCTTGGGTTCCGGCGGCATCCCTTCCGATTACCCTCTCCGGATGACTTGAGGCGCCAGGAGTAAGACCAATGAAGTCGTTGAAAGGACGTCAGGAACGCCAGCAGCAGGACGGGCTCCGTGCCCGATCTCTCACCGTACGCCGCCCAGTTACGCGGCCTGGCCGACGCACTTGAAGCCCAGTCAGAACCCAATGATGACCCGTTCACGCCGCACGCGGACACCTTGGAGGTCATCAACAACCGCCCACCAAACGCGGACAGCTGGTGGCGGGCGCCGGCGGTGTCTTCGGGAAGGTGCTGGTCGCCAGCGGCATCGGCCCTGCACCGCATCGCAGACCTACTGCGGACGTAAGCGGAACGAGGGGAAGGGACACAAGTAGGCCTTGCTCGCTCTGGCCCGTCGACGAGCCAACGTCTTGTGGGCCATGATCCACGACGGAGCGTGTTACGAGGTACTACCAACCGACACGACAGCAGCTTGACATCGTCATTGGGAAGTTCGCCCTCTCGGCTCGCCCCTTCAGCCTCCCCCCTTGCTGCCCGAGTGCTTGCGGTTGTCCCGTTCGTCGTTCATCTCGGCGGAGCCGTTCTGCCGGGGCGTCCGTCTCGTCCGGGACGGGCGGTTGTGCGCGGAGGGCCCGCGGTCCGCTCGTGAGCCTGGCCGGGACGTCGAGTCCGCCCTGGGGCGCGAGAGAGTGCGTCATGCCCGGCGTCCAGCACGAGCAGGACCTCGGGGTCGCCCAGCTGTCACTGGCCGCCGGACGGCGTCCGGCAGCCGGGTTCGAGGAACCGCCATCGGTCCACCCGCCATGACGGCGGGCAGTGTCCTGTCGTCCCGGAGCCGGAGCCGGAGCCGGTCGGCTGGTGCCTGTCGTGGACGTACGCGATGGGCTCCGTTCGGCCGCCCCGCCAGGGGGAGGGGCTGGTGTGCCGCGCGTACAGCCGCAGCCGCACCTCCCGGACCAGATCGGTCCAGCCCAGCACGGCGGTATGTGGCGATCGGCAATGCCGACTTTCTCCGCCGCGCTGCCGGCCCTCGCCGCCGACCGGTGCCAACAGCTGCTCAGCACCAGAAGCCATCGACTCGGCAGTCGCGGAACAATGACGGACTGTCAGGTACGTGTGATTTCGTACAGGACAACTCGTGGTCTCGGGAAAGACGGTCGGCCCTGCGGGACTGCCGCACTGCGGTGGTCGCTCGATATGTGCTCCAAGCCCCTCGCATCTGGACATGACCGGCAGTGCCGCCCCGGCCCCGCCCTAGGTTTGGCTCATGAATTCCTCCTCGTCCGCCCGTCCCTTGCCACCTGCCGCAGACAGAACGACGCGTGCGGTAATCGGCCCCAGCTGGTTCGCGGCGGTCATGGGCACGGGCATCGTCGCCAACGCGGCGGTCACGCTGCCCCGGAGCTTTCCCGGGCTGCGGACTTTCGCCACGGTGGTCTGGCTGGGCGCCGCGCTGCTGCTGATCCTGCTGTCTGTCGGTTACCTCAGGCAGCGGGCGCTGCGGCTACACGCGGCTGATCCGGTGGCGGCCCAGTTCTTCGGCGCACCGCCGGTGGCGCTGCTCACGGTGGGCGCCGGGGCGCTGGTGTTGGGCCGGCGGCTGATCGGGCTCGAGGCAGCCCTGGGTGTGGACTGGGTGCTCTGGTCGCTCGGTACCGTGCTCGGTCTTGTCACAGCGTGCACGGTGCCGTACCTGATGGTCACCCGGCACCGTTTCGCGCCGGACGCGGCGTTCGGCGGGTGGCTGATGCCGGTGGTGCCGCCGATGGTCTCCGCCGCGACGGGCGCGCTGCTGGTGCCACACGCACCGGCCGGGCAACTGCGACTCGCCCTGCTGCTGGGCTGCTACGCGATGCTGGGCCTCGGCTTCGTGGCGGCGCTGCTGGTGCTGGCCATGATCTATGGCCGCCTGGTGCACCACGACGTACCTGCCGCAACAGTAGTGCCCACGGTGTGGATCGGTCTGGGGGCGTTGGGCCAGTCGGTGACGGCGCTCGGCGCGCTGGCCGCGGTGGCGCCGAGCGCGTTGCCCGCGCCCTACGCACATGGCGCCGCGGTCGCCGCGTTGCTCGGGGGAGTGTCGGTGTGGGGCTTCGCCATGTTGTGGCTGGTGCTCGCCGCGGGGCTGACCGCACGGACGGTCCGGGACGGGCTGCCCTTCGCGCCCACCTGGTGGTCCTTCATCTTCCCGGTGGGTGCCTGTGTGACGGCCACGAGCGCTCTCGCGGGACGGACGGGCTCGCAGCTGTTCGTATGGGCTGCTGTCGTGCTCTATGTGCTGGTGGTCATTGCCTGGATGGTGGTGGTGAGCCGTTCCCTGCACTACGCCGCCGGACACGTGCGCCGCCGATCCGTCGTTCAGCACGCGCGCCGCCGACCCGCCGAGCCGGACGCGCCCCGCGGCGTGGCGCCCGTGCTCAGGGGCACCGTCCGCAGCAGCACCACGGACGGGCGCCCGGTTTCCGAGGTCCGCGTCACCCTCCTGGACCCGGCGGGCGACGTCGTCGGCATCGCGCTCACCGGCGAGGACGGCTCGTACGCGTTCACCGGTCTCGAAGCCGATCAATACACCGTCGTCGCCGCGGGGTACCCGGCCCGGGCGGCATCCCTCACCCTCGGTGCCACCGGCCAGGACGCCTTTGATCTGACGCTGGCACACGACGAGGGATGAACGGCTCCTGTCACTGACGGGCCCGCTCCGCGTGTTCGGAGCGGGCCCGCCGTGGCTTCGCGTGATCATCGGCGCATCGGCGCATCGGCGCATCGGGGTGGGCGAGGTCGTCCGTCCCGTCGGGTGCCGTCCGGGACTGGTGCGGGCATAGTTTCGCGGAGCGGTCGTGGCCGTCGCCCACCGCGGTGCGGACCTGCTTGCCGGGCCGGCAGAAGGCTCCATGGCCGTCGACACGCCGCCGCCGCTGCCCCGCCCTGCGCACGTGCGAGCGCGGCCACGCAGCTGCGGGCCGGGGCCGGGCCGCCTTCCCGCAGCGGCATGCGGTGTCACATCAGCCGCTGGTCGCGTCCCTTGCGCAGCACGGCGAGTCGGGCCATTTGTTCACCCATGCCGCGTGTCCCGGCCAGTGGCGTGCGGGCGTGCGGCCAGATGGTGCGGACGAGGCCGACATGGCGTGCGCCGCCGAGGGCCACAACGGGGTCGAGGAACACGATGTCGCGCACCGTGGCCTGCTTCAGGAGGGCTTGGGCCGTGATGGCGTCGGCAGCGCCATGGGGTGTGTCGTACGGGTCGATGAGGTCGTCGAGGTCGAGCAGACCGTAGCGTGCGGAGAGGATGAGCAGCCGGTCGGGCCGCAGTGCATCAGCCGCCCTGCGGCACGCACGGTGATAGGAGCCGACATACAGGTCTGCCGCTCGTGCGCGTCGGCCCAGTTTGCGGCTGCCGCAGGGGATGACGACGAGTTCGGGTCGGAAGCAGTCGAGGTGGTCTTTCGCTGTCATGCCTGTTGTCCTGCCTGTTCATGTGTGACGTCAGCGGCGCGGCGCTGTATGTGTCTGGTACGGGTCTCATCCGGGTCGGTGTCGCGGAGCTTCCGGCCGGGGGCCGGTGATGCCGGAGCGGCGGACAGCGGCGAGCGTGGCCTGGACGGTTGTTCGGTCCGGGGCGCATGGGGAGCGGGGGAGGGGATTGCCGTGCGACGGCCGAGCGTGCCGCAACCGCAGGTCTCCGCGAAGGGCCCAGGGGTCGGCGATGGGCGGAGCCTGTCGCTGGGTGATGACGGACGGATTGCGGTCAGCCATGTTCCTGCCCTGAGGTCGGCTCGGCGACCGTGAGGCCGCCGCTGATGACGTACAGCCGGGCTGTGGACCCCGGCGATGCAGGGCCGCGGGGACTTACAAGCCCTCGGATCAAAGGGGCGCCGCGGCCGATGATCAGGATTCGGCTTTGCGTGGAAGCATTCCACGCGGAGGCCGCCTTCCTGTTGCGATGTCCTGATGTGACGGCGTTATGGCATTCCTGGGTGTCTTGGTCGGCTCCCGCGATGCCATAGCGTCGATGATGCGACACGGTCGGACGGCTCCGCCTCCACGACGGATACTCAGCGGAAGCGAAGCCCGCGGGCACGGTGAATGATGACCCGGCGGTCCGGCCGCGTCCGTCATCGGTCATTCCGAATGAGGAAAGAAGGCGATCCACACAGTGGCGTCGCAATCACGCGCCGGACAGCCGCTGCTCCACGGGCTGGAATTCGGCATCAATGAATGGCTCGTAGACGAACAGTACGAGCGATACCTGAACGACCCCGGCTCGGTCGACCGGACCTGGAGGGAGTTCTTCGCCTCCCTGATCCCCGCGGCCCGCCGAGAGGCACGCATCGGCGCGACGAATGCGCAGGAGAGTAAGGAAAGTCAGCAGCGTACGGACGAGGCGGCCGTCAAAGCGGTCCGTGTTGCCGCGCTCATCGACGCGTATCGAGTCCGCGGACACCTGGTGGCCGATACCGACCCGCTCACGGCAGGACGGGTGGCCGCCCATCCGGAACTCGACCTCCCGGCATTCGGACTCCGGGACGATGACCTGCAAAGAGAATTCGTCGTCGACGGGTTCGCGGGGCAGGTCGCCATGACGCTTCGCGATGTGCTGAATACCCTGCAGGAGTCGTACTGCCGTTCCGTCGGCACCGAGTACATGCACATCCAAAGCTTCCAGGAACGCCGTTGGGTCCAGCAGCGGATCGAATCGCCTCAGCCCCGGTCGGACATCGCCGAACAATTGCAGATTCTCTACCGGTTGGGCGCGGCAGAGGCTTTCGAGACGTTCCTGCAGACCAAGTACGTGGGACAGAAACGGTACTCGCTCGAAGGCGGCGAGTCGGCGATCGTACTGCTCGACGCACTGCTGCTCCGCTCCATCGGGCACGGGGTGAAGGAAGCCGTCATCGGTATGGCACACCGGGGTCGGCTCAATGTGCTGGCCAATATCATCGGCAAGTCCTACGCAGAGATCTTCCATGAGTTCGAGGATGCGGTGGACATCCGGTCGGTCCAGGGGTCCGGCGATGTGAAGTACCACCTCGGTGCGGAAGGGACCTACCGTGCTCTGGACGGCGGCACGATCTCCGTCTGCGTGGTGGCGAACCCCTCGCATCTGGAGCTCGTGGGGCCGGTGGCCCAGGGGGTGGTGCGCGCCAAGCAGGACGGGGCCGCAGACAGTGGCGGAGCCTTCCCCGTCCTGCCGATCGCCGTCCACGGCGATGCCGCGTTCGCCGGTCAGGGCGTGGTCTTTGAGACGCTGAACATGTCCCAGCTGCCCGGCTACCGCACCGGCGGGACGGTCCACATCGTCATCAACAACCAGCTCGGCTTCACCACCTCGCCCGCCAACGGCCGCTCGAGCGCATACGCCACGGACGTGGCACGGACGGTCCAGGCGCCCATCTTCCACGTCAACGCGGACGACCCCGAGGCCGTGGTCCGGGTCGCGCGCCTGGCCTTCGACTATCGTCAGGCGTTCCACAAGGACGTCGTCGTCGATCTGATCTGCTACCGGCGCCACGGGCACAGCGAGGTCGATGATCCCTCCATCACGCAGCCGGCGATGTACGACCGCATCGACGCCAGGGCTTCGGTGCGCAAGCTGTACGCCGAGGCGCTTGTCAGCCGGGGCGACATCGCCGAGCGGCAGGTGGAAGGCGCCTTGCGGGACTATCAGGGACACCTCGAGCGGGCCTTCGCCCAGACCCGGACGCTGCCGGTGCCGCCTTCCCCGAAGCCCGTGAACCACGTGAACGCCATAGACGCTCAGCACGCAGCCGCCCCCCGGGCGGCGACCGCGATCACGGAGGCGGCCGCCCGGCACGTGATCGCTTCGCAGACCGCTGTGCCGGGAGGCTTCACCGTGCACGCGCGCGTTCTTCCGCAGCTCCAGAGGCGGACCACGATGCTGGACGCGGGATCGATCGACTGGGCCACCGCGGAAACTCTGGCCATCGGCTCCCTGCTGCTGGACGGGATTGCGGTGCGGCTGGCCGGGCAGGACTCCCGCCGTGGCACGTTCGGCCAACGGCACGCTGTGCTCACCGACCGGCGCACCGGCGTGGAGCACACGCCGCTGAGCTCCCTCGGCTCGCGGGCGGCCGGCTTTGCACCCTACGACTCGATGCTGTCCGAACTGGGAGCGCTGGCCTTCGAGTACGGCTACTCACTGGCGCGGCCCGACGCTCTGGTGCTGTGGGAGGCCCAGTTCGGCGACTTCGCCAACGGGGCCCAGAGCGTGATCGACGAGTACATCGCGTCATCCGAACAGAAATGGGGCCAGCGCTCCGGGGTGACGCTGCTGCTGCCGCACGGCCTGGAAGGGCAGGGGCCCGACCACTCCTCCGGCAGGATCGAGCGGTTTCTCCAGCTCTGCGCGCAGGAGAACATGACCGTCGCCATGCCCTCCCTGCCGGGCAACTACTTCCATCTGCTCAGGCAGCAAGCGCTCGACGAGCACCGAAGGCCACTGGTCGTCTTCACGCCGAAGTCGATGCTGCGGTCGAAGGCGGCCACCTCCGGGCTGACGGAGCTCACCATGGGCGCGTTCCGTGCGGTCATACCGGATAGGACGGCGGACACCGCTCGGATCAGACGCGTGCTGATGTGCTCGGGCAAGGTCTTCTACGACCTGGACGCCCATCGGCGAAGCGCCGGCCTGTCGGACACCGCGATCGTCCGCCTGGAGCGCCTCTACCCGTTCCCCACGGAGGAGCTCGGCGCGGAACTCGCCCGTTTCCCCGCCGGGGTCGAGGTGCGATGGGTGCAGGAGGAGCCGGAGAACCAAGGCGCATGGTCCTTCGTGGGACCCCATGTGCACCGGCTGACGGGCCGTCCCGTCGCATGCGTCAGCCGCCCGCAGGCGCCGGCCCCCGCCGTGGGGTCCGCCCGCCGGCATACCGGCGAACAGCAGGATCTCGTGATGTCAGCCTTCCACTGACCGTGCCGCCGCCAGCGCCACGAAAGACGGGCCCGGCACACGACGGTCCACGGCCTTGCGCCCCGGACACCTCTCGGACCGATCCCAGGGGTGCCCGGCGGCACGGGCCCCGCACACGACGGTCCACGGCCTTGCGCCCCGGACACCTCTCGGACCGAACCCAGGGGTGCCCGGCGGCACGGGGCCTGCGCGTCGGCGCCGTGCCCACAGCACCGGTGCCTGAGCGGCCTTTGACGCCCGTGAAGAAGTCCCGCTGCGGCCACAGGACAGGCGCGCGTGCATACCGACACGAGTTGCCGCACGTGCGGGAACACCGGCGCCCTCACCGCGATCGGCCTCGGGCGGAACGGTCCGGGGACCGCTGCTCGCCCTGTTGGCCTTCCAGGGTCGCCCATGAGCGGGCGCCGGGAGACAGGGGACGATACAGCGCATGGATGACGCGTTCACACTCCTTCGGCGTCGACCTACTGCCCGAGGACGCCGTGGCAGAGAACGACCAGACGGTCGGGGATGTTCGCGAGGACGTCGGGCGCCAGGAGTGGGAGATGGTGCTCGGCGCACTCATCGAGATCGGAGATGTCCACCCCGCGTCCGTGGACTTCTGGAAACTCCTCACCGAGGCCGCTCGCCGAATGATGCTCGACCGCGGCCGCCGTTGGTGCGAGTGGCGGGGCTGGGAAGTCCGGCACGGCATCGTCCGGGCAACCCTGAGCCTGGTGGGTGCGTAGGAGGGCCGACGCCGGACTGCCTTTTCCGGTGACGGTCGGCTCCGGCCGATGTGGGACATCGGTAATCACAGTGCCGGCGGAGAACGAGAGCTGAGCATCGCAAGGGTGTGGGCGGAGTACGCGCAGGAACTGGGCCCGGGAGGGACCGCCGACGTTCGGCTGGCTCCCATGAGCCTCGAGCAGTGGAGGCATCTGAAGTGCGGCGATGTGATCACCATGCACGAATCCCGATCTGTTGCCGGCACGGCCACGGTGATCGAGGTCTTGCCGCCGCGCTCCTGAGCCCATTGCGTCGTCCCAGATGCGCAGCGAGCGCGACGGACGGCCGTCCGCCGCTGCCAGGGCTCGGGGTCAGCCAGCCCACGCTGGTGCGGAAGCGTCTTCCACGTCACCGTCACCTTGGCGTCGATCCGCCTCTGGCTTGCGTCATGGAGATCGCGTCCCAACTCCAGCCGGCTTCCAGGGCGTCTGCCCGCCTCGTCAGGTCCGCTGCTACGCGATTCCAGTCCGATCCGTGCAGCCACAGGTGCTCGGCGGCCACACGCATGAGCGACGGGTCGTCAGGTCGCTGCAGGACCACCAACTGATGAGACAGGTTGCGAACCCAGACGGGCGGACGATCATCGAAAAGATCAAGGAGTGGCGCGGACTCGCCCCCCACCCGCAACGACAAGCCCCCGACCAGCTTCGCCGGACTCCACCTACGCGGTGCGATCATCTGGCTCCGTAGCCTCCACTGAAGACCCGAACTCGGCGCACGCTCTACGGCCGGTAGCGGATCTCCAACATCACGCAGCCTCCGGTTGTCCGGTACGGGCCGTGTTCCATGCCTGGAGGCCGGGCCGCGAAGTCTCCGGCGCAGAAGGTCTGATCCAGGGTCAGGTCGTGCAGGTCGCCTTCGAGCAGATAGACCTCCTCGACCCACTCGTGCCGGATCACGCCGGAGGGCGAGGTGTCGAGGCCGGGCTCCCAGCGCACCACCCGGGTCAGCACCTCCGGATCGGCCTCGTCCCTGCTCAGGATCCTCTCGGTGGTCCCGGGCTGCGGCCCGGTGCGCCACTGCATGGCGTCCGGTGAAAAGAATTCCCGCTCGTTCTTCATGACAGTGACCTTCTGTAAGCAGTGAGGAGCAAGGAGCTGGGGTTGGCCGGAGCCCGCTGGAAACGTGACGTACGGGGTCGGAGGCTGCACATGGGCGCCTGCGGCGGTCCCAACAACGTGCCCCCGGCTATTCCGGTACGCCTGGAGGCCGACCCTGTTCAACCCAGCCTAGTCGTAGCCCCAGGCGAGCCGGATCACGAAGAACTCGGCCGTGGTTCCGGCACCGACGACATCCATGCCGTGCCGAGTGACGGGCGTCCACGCGCGGCCGTTGCCCATGCCCTCCGTGTTCGTGACCCAGCTCGCGTCCCGACCGGGCAACTTCGCGCCCCGCGTGGCCTCCCGCTCCGCGTGATCGCAATCCCGGAGAAGGCTCCGCAAGTAGACGACATCGAAGGCCGACAGGTTGGTCATCAGCTTGGCACTGTTTCTCGGATCATGTGCGGAGCCAGATCAGGAATGCTGCGAGTGTGACGGTGCCGAGGTAGGTGTAGGCGCGTTTCTCGTAGCGGGTGGCGACGGCTCGGAAGCCCTTCAACCGGTTGACAGCGCGTTCGACAGTGTTGCGTTTCTTGTAGTGCTCGCTGTCGAAGCCCGTTGGACGCCCGCCGCGAGAGCCGCGGTTGCGACGGTGCTTTTGCTGGTCGGGACGTTCGGGGATGGTGTGCCGGATTCCACGTCGTCGCAGGTACCGGCGGTTGCTTCGGGACGTGTAGGTCTTGTCTGCCAGGACATGGTCGGGGCGGGTGCGAGGCCGTCCGACTCCGGTGCGGGGCACGGAAACCTGCGCCAGTACACGCTCCAACTGGGGGCCGTCACTGTAGTGTCCGGGTGTCTGGACGAGGGCGAGGGGTCGGCATCGCCCCTCCGCGGCGGGGTGGATTTTGGTGGTGAAGCCTCCGCGGGAGCGTCCCAGGCATTCGCCGATCAGACCACCTCCTCCAGCCGGGCGGCCAGTTTCCGCAGGACCGGATCGGCTGGGTTCGTCCCCCGCACGGCTGGCTTTTGGACAACCGCGGCCGGCGGCGCTTTCCTCGCGCCGGCGGCATGCTGGTGAGCCGGCACTGCTGTTGAGTCCACCGACGACACGTCCCGGTCGATCTGGCCCGCAGTGTCCTCGGCAGCCTGGACTTTCCCGGTAGACGACCCCGTTGATCACCCGACGGTCATCGCTCCACCGGCCTCACGCACACCACAACGAGGCAAGAACGACTCCAGCCGATCCCACTCCGCATTGGTCAGATCCCCACGGCGCATACCACCGGCCTGACCCCAACACCCCACCCACGTCAGGAGATCCGAGAAACAGCGCCTAGTCCGCGCCTAGTCCTCGACGTCGATTACCACCCCGTCGGCAACGGCCAGGTGGACGGCGCGTGCCGACCCCGGTGGGGCATCGGCGAGGCCGACATCGATCTGGATCGGGCGGGCCGAGCCCGGCGGTGTCAGCTGCAACATGCGGAACGTCAAGGTCAGCAGCATCTGGCACAAGCACTGATTGCCGACTGGAAAGGCGATTGGGCGTAGGACCCCGACCCCGACCGCCGGGACTACGCCAGCTTCGCAGACTTCGCCGACCCGGACGGAAACACCTGGACGCTCCAGGAAATCGGCCACCGGCAGCCGGAAGGGGCCGGCGACCAAGGGGTCGTCCGATTCAGCGACAGCACCACACTTGTTGCGCCCCCAGAGAAGGCACTGCCTACAGAGTGATCCAGTAGCGGCGCTTGGTGCCCGCGTTGGTTGTGCGGACATCTTCCAGGACACCACCGTTGCGTTCGATGCTGCGTGCCGATGCGACGTTGTCGTCGTCGCAGGTGACGAGGACTCGATCCAGGCCGAGTGCACGGGCCTCTGGCAGAACCGCCCCGAGGGCCCAGGTAGCCAGGCCGCGTCTGCGGAAGGAGGGCCGGATGCTGTAGCCGATGTGCCCGCCGACGTCGAGCAGAAAGGCGTTCAGGTAGTGGCGCAGATCGATGGCCCCCAGGTAGCTGTCGCCCTCGACGATCCACCAATGGGTGGCATGGACGCTCTCTTCTCCGACGGCAACCGACCTGTCCGACTGCTGTCGCAGTCGTTCGACCCACTCCGAGAAAACCTCGGGGCCGTCGAGGCCGGCATCAGGCGCGAGGCGCAGGCCCGTCCCGTCCTGGTGGGCACCTGGAGACCACTCGTCACGCGCCGCGAGCCATGAGGACTGCAGCCGGTCTGTGGGTGCGATCAGTTCAGGCATGCGGGCGACGCTACCACTCGGTCCTCTTCCATGATCACGCGATTTATGGGCCACGGCCTGGACCGCGTGATGGAGGCTATTGCCTCGCTGCCGGCAGTCGCGGAGGATCGGGTAGTGCTTCACGCGGCCGACGGCATGCTCGACGCGGGCCCGTACCCGGCGATCCTCCGCGTTGTCCGCTTGCCGGCCTGCGCCCGTCGACGAAGCCGTCCCTGGTCGCTCCGGGCAGTGCCGCTGCCACTCGCAAGAACGCTGCGCCCCTGCACCGGCTTCCACGGGTCGGGCTTCGGTGTCCGTATCTGATCGTTTCCGCGAACACCATCCTGCGCCGATATCGTGACCTCAGCCCACCGACAACCTCATCCCACCTGCAGCCTCATCACACCGGTGCCTCGGTGTGCAGGCCGAGTTGCGACGGTCCACAGCTGAGTCCCAGGTTGCCGTGGCATCAGGCCCACAGGGATCCGGCCCTACTGGCCGTGTCTCGTGCGCCACGGGGCCACACACATGGCCACGCACACTGTCGCGAGACCGGCGAGGGCGATGGCCACGTCGACGTCGGTGAACTCGGCGACGGCCCCGAACACCATCGGTCCCGCTCCCTGCGCGGACATCAGCCCGGCGGTGAGCAGACCGAACGCCTGGCCGCGGCGGGCCTCAGGGACCGCATCGAGGAAGGGGCGCTGGAGTCCGAGTGCGTAGGCGAACCCGGTCCGGTGACCAGCAGGAGGGCCCCGCACACCACCCACGGCGGACCGAGCGCGAAGCCTGCCAGCGGCAGGCCGATGACCACCACCAGCGCAGCGACCAGGCGTTCCCGTACGGCGGGACGGACGAAACGGCCGACGGCCAAGTCACCGGCGAGCATGCCGACCGGCAGACAGGCCAGCAGCAGGCCGGCCGAACCGGCGGCCATGCCGCGACCGCCCGCGGACGGGACGATCAGGCTCTCGGCGCCGGCGACAAACGCGGGCGGCAGCCAGTGGGCGAGCAGGAGCGCGCGGACCCTCCGTTCGGCAAGCAGCTTCGTGCTGCCGGACCAACTATGGCGCAGCAACGAGCCCGAGCCCTGCCGCGGTCCGTGCCGTACCGCCTGCTCAGGCGCGGGCAGGTCGGGCAGCCGGAGGCGAACGGCGACCGCGGCGGCCAAGTAGGCGCCCGCGCTGAGCAGGAGCGCGGTCCGCGGGCCAAGGAACTCGACCGCGGCACCGCCGCCGGCCAGGCCGAGCAATTGTGCCGCGGACGCGGACATGTTGGGCAACGAGCGTCCCAGGACGTAGGCGTCACCGGTGAGCGTCTCGGCGATGAGTCGGTTGGTCACGCCGCTGAAGGCGGGGGTCAAGCAGGCCACGGCGGCGATGAGGACCAGGACCGCCGCCACCGGCAGGTGGGCCACCCCCATGACAGCGGCTGCCGCGCACTGGAGGCCGTAACCCGCCGTGACGGGCGGGCGCGGTCGGCGAGCGAGCTGAGGAAGAGCGAACCGGCGAGTTGCGGTAGGAAGCCGATGCCGAACGTCAGGGCGCCCAGCAGGGGTGAGCCGGTCGTCGCGAAGACGAGCACCGAAAGGGTCATGATCCGCAGCGAGTCGGCCGTGACCGTCAGGGTCCGGGTCACGAACAGCAGCCGGAAGCGCCGGTTGGCCAGCACTTCCCGGTAGGTGGCGCGCTGTTCCGGGGCGAGGGCGGGGGCGGAGGTCACGGGCAGCAGCGTGCCGGGCACCCCGCGAGCCAGTCCGTTGTTACGCCCGAGGCGTAAGCCCATCAGCGTGTGTGCCGGGGCTTGGGACAAAATTCAGGACAACGGTCTCATCGGTGCGGGACGCGGGGTGCCGGAGAATGACCCATCCGGGCGGGATGCCATCCGCCCTGCCCGGGCCCGCTCCGCCCACAGACGACCGAAGGGACCGGACATGCTGGTAGACCACATCGAGACCCCCGACCTGGCTCCGCACACCTACCTTGACGACGAAGCCCCGGAAGTTGCCGTCGACGCACCGGAGGAGCGTGCCTGGCTCCCGTCGTACCAGGCGGTCCGGACCGCCTGACGCGCGGCCCCTCCCGTCGGCACCGGGCCCGAGAGAGGGCCCGGTGCCGATGTCTTTTGTCCACGTCCGCCGCCCGGCCCCGAAGGACGGTTCTCGTTGCCCGCTTCACCTTCCGCCGACAAACCGGTCACCGACCGGGTGGCACAGGCCGACACCATGCTCTGCGCCGATCGGCAGTTCGGCGACTCCGCGGCCATCGGCGAGCGCAACCTCGCTCGGTTCCGGCTGGGTCTGACCATGCTGGCGCGGCATGACGGCGAAGCAGCGGACATGCTGCGGACAACGGCCGCGGCGGCCGACGAACACCTCCGTCCGCTGCTGTACGACCCGGTGCTGCGCAACTGCTTCGAGGTCGACCTCGCGCGACTGGAGAGCGGCCGACTCGGACACAGTTCGTTCGGCGCCTACGCGAGCGGTTACGTGCCGGCCCCGGCGGCGGACGCCCCGTCCTGCATGGGGCCCTGCGAAGCCCTCACCCGTCCGTACCGGAGTGCCTGGCCCGGTCTCGGGGATGCCTGGGTGCTGACCGAGCCGGCCCCACACGGCAGTTCGCAGGAGATGCTGGCCGGGCGCCTCATGGAGCTGTACCGTGGCGCGCTCGGCGACAGCCGGGCGGCAGGCCCGGTCGATCCGGCGGACAGCGTCCGCGCCGTCCTGCGGGAGGGCGCGGAACTCCTCGCGGCACTGCTGCCCGCCGCAGGAGCCGGTGTACTCGGGCACGTCACCATGGTGGGCTTCACGCACAGGGAGAGCGAAGAGGGCCCCCTGCAGTCCATGTCCGGCGGCGACCCGCTTCCCTCGACGGTGCTGCTGGCGCCCGAACGCTGCACGTCTCCGTGGCTCGCCGCCGAGAGCCTGCTGCACGAGGGCGCCCACCTCAAGCTGTTCGACGCGCTCCGTACGGGCTCCGTGGTCAGGAACGCCACCGAGCGCGTCCCGATCCCGTGGCGGATCGGTTCGTGGACGGTCATCCGGGTGTTCGTCGCCCTGCATTTCTACGTGCACCTGCTGGTCTTCCGCGCTGCGGCGGCCGCCGCAGGTGAAGCGGTCCACAAGCGGTTCGGCCCGCCCCCGTCGGTCGAGGACCTCGACGAGCCCAGCCCCGGCACCCCCGCCGCCCGCAGCGGGCAGTACCGGACCAGTGCGGAACGGGCCCGTTACCTCGCCGAGTGCGTGCTGTCGCTGCCGGAACAGGCGCTCACCGAGAACGGGCACCGGTTCGCCCGCTGGCTCCTCACTGCGTTCCGTCTGGTGGACGACGACGCGCCGCGGCCCCATGACCGTGCGGCGGCGACGACCCGGCGGGCCGAACCGTGGCAGTCGCCGGAGACTCCCCCAGGAGGCATCCTCCAGCGAATCATCCCGGTGGACGCATGCGCCCTGCCCGGCCTGGGACAACTTGTGGTGAGCCCCACGCGGTCGGCCCGAATGCACTGGCTGAACGCGCGCTCGTGGACGGTCTACTCCCTGTGCGACGGGCGTGACCTGGGCTCGGTACACACGGCTTACGCCCGAGCGGTCGGTCTCCCGGCCGACTCGGAGGAGGTCAACCGGCAGGTGAGCGACAGCGTGCGCCGGCTTGTGGCAGCCGACCTCATCACCCACGGCATGTGACGCTCCCCGCTCCGGGCACCGGTTCCGTCGGCCACGGCTGTTCAACTGTGCCGCTGCTGCGCCTTACTTACCTGCGGAGCCCGTGCCGGGGTCGGCCGTTTCCAGGCCGGCCAGCCGTGCGGACACAATGGCCTCCAGCCGACTGGAGACATGAATTTTTGGCAGGATGGCCGAGACGTAATTGCGTACGGTCTTCTCCGATATGAACAGCTCCTGTGCTATTCGGCGGTTTCCGTATCCGAGCGAGACCAATCGCAGCACCTCTCGTTCCCGGTTCGTGAGTTCTGGGAACGGGAGTGTGCCGTCGGCTTCCGTCAGGCGCACCAAGAGGGCGGAGAGTTCGTCGCCGGCCCGCGGGCCCAGCGTGACGTACCCCCGCTGCACGGCCCGCACGGTGCGCAGCACGTCCACCGTCTCCGTGTTCTTGAGCAGGTAGCCCGTGGCCCCCGCCATCAGTGTGGTCAGCAGCAGGCTGTCGTCGTCGTGCTCCGGGGACACCGCGGCGACCAGTCGCGGCGCCGGGTGGTGCTGCCGCAGTTGCTGGAGCAGCCCGACTCCCGCGCGGCCGGGTAAATCGAGGTCGACGATGACCACATCGGGCTTCTCCTCCCGGACCGCCCGCACGCCGGCGTGCGGGTCGTGGGTCCCTGCGGCGACGGTGATCCCGCCATCTTCGAGCGCGTAACGTAAGCCGCCCAGAATCAGGGGAATGCTCTCTATTACCACCACACGCGTACTGATATGTCGGACCGCATTGGCCATTCTGGCCCTTCCTCACATCCGGGCCGACGTGAGGCGCATCGAAGCGTTTTCCCCACACCGCCATGATCAACGTTCGGGTGAAAGAGTAGAACCCTCGTCGATCGGCGGGCCGTTACGACGTATGTGCGGATCCGACGGCGCGTCGGAGGACCCCATCGGGGCGGTCTGGTGTGGCCCTTTCTCTGTTGTCCCTGAGGGCCCACTGGTCGTTGAGCAGGCGGCGGACCCTGCTGGATGCCCTGGGCTTGCGGCTCGGCCCAACGGCCCAAGAATGCTGCCACCGGGGGCAGTTCGTAGCTGTATGGCCCTGGGTCACATTGGGCTCGTTCCATCCTGAAGCAGCTGGTCGCGGGCCTGGGCTGAACTGTGAGTGAGGCACTCCGACCCGTCAGCGCCTTGATCGCACCAGGGTGATCGTCCGTTCGGGATCGACCGACGGCGCGAGGGTGCGAAGGCCGGCTGACGGTCACAGGACGGTGCGCCGAAGCTGGCCATTCTCGGCTCGGCTACTCTCGGCGCCACTGACGTTCACTCTGTGATCCGGGCAATCTTCGACCGAACCGTCACTCGGGAGACGCCAACGCATGAATACGCCACCATCGCCACTTGGAGCGGAGCGGACCGACGGATCATCCGTGCAGATCGGGGCTCTCGTTCCGCTGACTCGGCCCGGCTGGGTCGAGGCAGGCCAACACTTGCTCGCTGGACTCGAGCTGGCCGTTCGCGAAGTCAATGACGCCGGCGGGATCGTCGGAAGACCGCTCGAGCTGGTGGTCCGAGACACCGCGGCTGATCCGCAGAGGGCCGCGGCGGCCGTAGATGAATTGGCTCGCCTGGGTGTGGCTGCCTTGGCGGGGGAGTATCACAGCGTTGTCGCTCGCGCCGCCGCTGCCAGGGCCGACGCCCTCGGCCTGCCGTTCCTCTGCTCGTCAGCGGTTCTCGACGCGCTCACCGAACAGCCAACGGAATGGGTCGCGCGCCTCGCCCCGGCGCAGTCCCACGGCTGGCAGATCTACGCAGACTTCCTCCTCGGCACGGGCCACAATCGAATCGCCGTGGCAGCCGAGTCGAGTGTCTACTGGGCATCGGGGGCCCGCATTCTGCGGGACTATCTCGCTCCACGCGGCGGCACCGTCATCGAACTCGACATGCGCACGCTCGCCCCCACGGCCGTGTGCGACGAACTCGTCGACAATCGCGCGACAGCCCTCCTTCTTCTGGTCGGCCACCCTGAGCCGGCCGTGTCGGTCGTCAAGTCCGTCCGCCGCGACCAGCGCCTCGCCGAGATCATGATTGGCGCTCCGGCCGGGCAGCCGGAGTTCGCCGAATGGGCGACGTTGCTGGGCGACGACAGCGCCGCGATCCCGTTCTTGCGCTATCTGCCCGAGCGCTTCAGCCCACTCGGCGCACGAGTCGAGACGGCCCTCCGTGAGCGGCTGGCCGAAGCGCCCTCCTTCGTCGCCTTCGAGGGCTACGACACGGTCGTCGTCCTCGCCGAGGTGCTGCGTTCTCACGGCGCGAACCGGGCGCGTACTGCCGAATCCTGGACGCGTGTTGCAGTCGAAGGCACCCGCGGACAGATCCAGTTCTCCCGCATGCCAGGCATCAGCGTTTGGCAATGGGCTTGGACGCCAGTCCAAGTCGTTGATCGAGATCCGGCGGAACCCGATCGCTTTCGGATCCTCCACGCCGGCTGAGAGAGCACGGAGGTCCGGCTGCCCAGAACGGTCCGAACTGGAGGCTGCCTACCCGTCTATCTGTCTACGTGCCAACGGCAACGACAGGTGGTTCAGCCAGAAGCACAAGGCGTTCGGCGGGAACGCGCAGTTCCTGTCCGTCCCGGACGGCACCCCGCTGTGGGTCTCCGAGGACGAGCCCGGCTCCACCCCCCGACATCACCGCCGCCCGGATTCCCGGCAACTCCGCGTTCTTGGTCCATGAAGACTCCGTGGTGGTCGCGTCGGATCTCGAAGACCAACTGGCCAAGGTCCGGGTGGAGATCTGGGACTCGGCGCCCGACGGGTCGCTCGGGGACGGATTCGGGGCGATCTGGGAAGTGGCCTCCGTGTCTTACGAGTCCGGGCGGATCCAACTGGTCAACCTGATGCGAGAGCCGGCCGGCGACGAGCAGGCCCTCACCTCGCCCGGACCCTATCGGGTGCGTGTCTGGGCGGGCCCACAGGAAGAGGACGCGCAGGAGGAACTGGAGGCCTACCGGTTCTTCGAACGTTTCGTGATCCAACTGTCGCCGTGAGGCGCTGAGCGGGGCGGGCTGCGGGCGGGGCGCCCCGCTCCTGCGGTTACTTCACGTCACGTAGAGGGCGTCTTCGTCGAGGATGCGGTCGTCGTTGTACCAGGTGGCGGGCCGTGATCCCGCCTTCTGGTTGTCTGTGCTGTCCCAGGGCCCGGGCCGAGTAGTTGCCAATGGCGTTCTTGCCTCCTTCCTTCGTGGTGCTGAACGGGTATGCGTCGCGGTCCTTGCCGTCGGCGGAGCAGTTCGGCCACTTGACCTGGCACGCCGCCCGCGCGGTGCCTTGTGCAGAGCCGTTCCTGTGGCGCTCGACTGGTTCCACCGGTTGATCAAGAACCTAGTCCTGTCTTTGATGGTGCCGGTGGCGTTGATCTTCTCGATGTACTGCTCGAACAGGACGGACCGCTCGCCCTGGAGGGCGTACCCGTTGACCGCCTCGGCGCAGGTGAGGGTGCCGGCAGGCGCGCCGTTCTCCACGTCGGCACCGACGACATGGACGGTGCCGCGACGGCACAGAGCGAAGTGGTTTGACCCACTCGGGCTTGTCGGTGCTGTTGCCGTGCGTGACGCACTTGTCGTGGGATACATCGTGGCAATTGAAGTCCCCGCGAGGAGGCCTCCGACCTGCGGCACGGCCTACGTAAGACGCTGCGGCCGGGGCCCCGTGCGGGCACTGACGGCCTTCGCCGGTGGAAGCAGCACGGCAAACGTGCTGACGATGGCAGGCAGAGCCCATCTGGCACATTCACAGATACCCCCTGATGATCACGGTCGCGGCCGAAGTGACAACCCGTGATGTTGTGGTGTCCTGTGCGCCCAAGAGTGATCAAAGCCATACGACATGTCCTCACCGAGCCGCCCTGCAACGGGCGCTTGGGAAAGGACCGGCACGAACTGCGCGACGGCCCGGACTCACTGCTCGCGGCGCCGACGAAACAGGCCGCCGCGTGACGCCGGCGAGCCCTGTTCGTTGAGCGCGTTTGCGGAGCAAGGGGCGAGCCTCCGGGACCGGTCGGCTCCGGAGGCTTTGTCGTCATTCCCGGTGGCTCGCCCTTCTTGATCCATTCGCGGGACTCGAGGGTGGGGATGGCGGCCGGGTCGATATTCGGATTGGCGTCGAAGCCGAAGCGCTGAGGTTGTCTGGGGTAGAGGTGAAGGAGCCTTGCAAAGTCGCTGTTCAGGAACCGAGGGCGCGTCCGAAAGGCAACTGAGTTTCACCCTCTGCCCAGTTGGAATCAATGCGCTGTCCTGTTGGAGTGGTGCATCCGTAGGATCACGTCATGACTGCCGATGCCCCGCTCACCCGAGAGTCGTTCCGGCGCCTCCAGCCGATCAACACGCCCAGGCCGATGTCTCAGTTGCCGGATCGTGTCTGGACCGACGAGGACTGGGGCCGCATCCAGCGCGGATATCGAGCCCGGGACATGGATGAGAAGTGGAACGTCTTCGTCGAAGGCGATGTCCTCTTCATGCACCGGAGTTGGACCGGTCACGGCGTCTATGAGGCGTCCTTTGCCTCCGTGATTGGTGGTGGGAGGAGCATCGTCTCTGCTGTGGTGGAGGCCGATGTCGAGCGCTATCGGAGCATGGGCGACGAGTACGACCGTCTGATGCTCGAGCTGATCACCAGCGCGATCGTCCTTGGTGAGGCAGCGGCCGACCTGCGGGCCGGACTCGTGGAGTTGACTGCTCGGGTTTCAGGGAAGAGCGATCTTCCCCCGGGCCTGGTGGAGCACAGTGTTCTGGGATTGCGCTCTGGATCGTAAGCCCTGCAGCCCAGCGATCCTGTCAGGCCCTCGGGTTATGTGGCTGGATCACACGTTGCAAGCGCGGGATCTCGCCGTGTGCAGCGGCCAGTGCGGGGGAGAGCGGAAAGGACACGACGGCGAGCGCGGACAAGGTCGCTACGGTGACGCAGAATGTGGCGGACGTCGCCCTCCAGCACGCTGGTGTTCAGGAACCGATGACTTCCATCGCCACGCTGGAGATGGTGGTCGGTACGGCCATCTCCCGAGCGATACGGCGACGCAGATGACGAGGATCAGGACATGCAGGACGAGGCCAGGGCCATTCTGCGGCAGTTCGAGCAGAGCGAGCCCATCCTCTCCGAGGACGGCAGGCGCACGGCTGCTGCTTGGGACCACGCGTCACCGACCGCGGTGATCGCCCACGCCTACGGCCTGTGGGCGCACGAGATGGAGGCCGCGCGGCCGGGCGGAGGCGACCGGCTTGAGGAGGTCGTACGCAGCCTGTTGCCGGACGTCGGCGAGGATCGATTCGCGGGCACTGCGGATGACGCCGTGCTCCTCACGCGGGGGCTGCTCGGCGACTTCGATGCTGGAGCCGAGGCGGACGCCAAAGGCCTGGGCACTCTGTACAACCTCGCGGCACTGCTGCACGCTGCGATGCTGCGTTCTCAGCTCTCTGAGTCGGACCTGGAAGAGCTGCTGGCGCGGGCAGAGGCCGAGTATGCGGGAGCCCTGGTCTCCGGCGAGCTCGCCCGCGGGCAGGTGCGGGACGGTCACGTGGGGCCCTGGGATGTGACCGAAGTCGAGAACAGTGCCGTCGAGGGTGGCCGGATCGACCTCGGCGCCCTGCGTGTGCCTGTGGTCCCGGGCGTAGAGATCCGACCCGAGGGGATTGATGCGCAAGGCCAGGGCGACGACGCCTCTGGCATCACGCTGAGGGTGGGGGGTTCTCACCTGCAGTTGCAGCTCTTCAGTGCGCCGGAGGGCGGGTTGTGGGACTGGAGCCTGGGCGAACTGGCGGCGAAGATCGCGGCCCGGGGCGGCGAGGTTCGAGAGACCACAGGACAACTCGGAACGGAGATTCGGAGCACGATACCTGCGGGCGAATCCGGCAGTGCCTCGGTCGCGGTCCGCTTCGTCGGCTGTGATGGCCCCGGGTGGATGCTCCGGGGAGTGCTGACCGGGCCCGGAGCAGACTCCGGCATTCTCCAGGAACAGGTACGGCGGATCTTCCTGGGGACGGTGGTTGACATCTGTGACGCCAGGCCGCTGTCCAATGGGCTCATCGCGCTGCGATGGCCGCCTCTGGGCGGGTGGAACGAGACCGAAACGCCGTTGTTCGACTGATCTCGGATGGCCGTGAACGAGACCGTCATTGCCACGCTGCGTCCGACGACTGATCTGCCCCGGCTCGCTGAGGAGCCGGCCAAATCCATCAAGGTCGGCGCCGCGGTGTTCAAGGCCGGGCGCGCCCTGGACCGCGCCCACAAAGCGGTCAAGGACGCGGAAGAAGACACACGGCAGACCGCGCGCACAGAGAAGCTCCAGAAACTCACCTTCAAGGCCGGCGATGCGCTTGTGGGCGAAGCGGAGGCAGGAGCGGGTGGCTTCGGGCAAGACCTAAACCTGCTCAGGTTCCAGGTGGCGCTGACTGCCTGGCGGATGCGCCGACCACGCCATAGGCGCGATCGCCGATGACGAATTCGCCCAGAGGGGTCATGCCGAAACCGTCGACATGGACCTTCCATGACGCCTGGTTGGCCAGTTCGATGAACGCCACCACCACGTCGGCCCGCTCCGAGGCCGCCTGGATCGCCGCGGTGAACAGCCCCCGAGCCACCCCCTTCCCTCGGTAGGCGGCAGCGACCACCACAGGCCCATAGAGCAGCCAGCGTGTGGCACGGAGCGAGTGTCCCTGCCACTGCAACGAGTCCTGTGCACTCAACAGCGTCTGCACCGGCGGGGGCGGACTCGGCACGGTGCCCGGTGCGGCAAGACCGAGCAGACCAGCTAGGCGTCCGGCGTCATCCGCGACGAGAAGGCTCCCGTCGTCGGCCATCGAGCGCAATGTGCCGACGTCGAGGTCACCTTGCACGAAGCCTTGGTCAGCGCGCTCCTGTTCCGTGA
The DNA here is from genome assembly GCF_040634475.1 of Streptomyces sp. NPDC007095. Classification (NCBI taxonomy): domain Bacteria; kingdom Bacillati; phylum Actinomycetota; class Actinomycetes; order Kitasatosporales; family Streptomycetaceae; genus Streptomyces; species Streptomyces sp. NPDC007095. The sequence continues at coordinate 22,170 of NZ_JBEYFS010000041.1, read as the reverse complement.
GGGAGTCGTAATGATTGGCCGCGAAGAGTGCAGCCATGGCCGGGGCATCAGCCGCAGCGGCATATCTGTAGTCCATGGCAGCGATGCTGTCATGCACTGGCGGACTTCGGGATGAACACCACGAGCTGAACGACTGGGCGTGAACTGACCGGTGCCGGCAAGCCGTTCCATCCCCTCCGGGCCGGTGTCGCTGCCGCTGCCGGGGCCGGTGATCCGGGCGCGGAGGGGGCGGCGGGGCCGACGAGGTGCGCCTCCGCCGACGCGTCGGTTCCCTCGGCCTCGGCGAGCGCCCGGTAGAGCGAGGCGACCGAGGGGTTCTTGCCCGCGTTCTTCCCTGTCTTGATGACAGCTTCTTCGCGATCTCGGGGACGGGGACGTCCTTGTTCTTCAGCGCGACGGCGAAGGTGAGCATGTCGTCGTCGATGGCTTTCGGCCGTCCGCCGTGCTTGTCCTTGGCCGCTGCGGTGACCTGGCCTTCGAGGGTCTTCGCCCGGATGTAGTCGCGCTCGGTCTGCCCGGCGACGGCGAGCATGGCGAAGACCATGGCGCCCAGGTGGCCGGGCCGGGGCGTCGTATCGGCCGCACCGGGCCCGGCAGTGTGGGGAGTACCGGCAGCGCCCTAGGCGGTGAGGCGCTCGAAAACGAGTGGAACAGCGCCGCTGTGCGCCATTACCGTGCTGCCGAGCCAAGTCGTCTGGTCAAGGACGTGCCGTTGTACACCCTGTGAGACCTCCCGAGCGCTGATTCATTGCGCGTCGCGCATCTGCGCCGCGCTGCTTTTTGCTGCGGACTTCTCACTGAAACCGGTGTACTTCTGTGCTCAAAAACTGGGTGGTCGTGCCCACCTGCCTGCCGCTCGTTCTCCGCCGTTGCCACGCGTGCGCGTCCGAGCGCTTCCGGGCAAGCGGTAGATTTCGCGTCAACGCAAACCACAAGCTCATCGACGCCTGGCTCCTCACGCTCTGCACCGCTTGCGGGGAAACTGCAAAGCTCACGGTCCTGGAGCGGATGAATGTGCGCTCCGTACGACCTGAGCTGCTGGACCGGCTGCATGACAACGACCCTGGCCTGACAGCTGAGCTGCTCCAGGATCCGGTCGTGCGGCGCCGCAATCGCATCGCCCTCGAGTGGGACAACGCCTGGCGCCTCGACACCGGCGAGCCGGATCACCTGGACCGCGAGGTGATCGATGTATCGGTCCACTTTGCGGCGCGGATCCCTGTCCGGCCGGTGCGACTGATCGCTGAAGGTTGCGGTCTTTCGCGGGCCGAGGTCGAGAGACTGATCACGGAGGGGAAACTCGTTTCGGCAGTCAGGCTGAGCGGTAAGCTCTCCGGCGACTTCACCTTCACGCTCAAGCGCTGAGCCCCCTTGGGGCCAGGGGCCTGTCCGGCAAGATTTGCCGGACAGGCCCTAACCTCGAGGCCAAGCGCGTGGCTCGTGACCAGCCGACTGTCTCATGACACACATTGAGCGCGAAGAATCCCTGGTTCACCCGACGTTTCAGAGTGTCTCGAGGTTTGGTCGGCGAGAGGGTCGTCACGGCTGTGCCGCCTCGCTGTGTGTTGCCATACCTGGACGTCTGATCCCCCGGGTCGGCACATTCCGAAAGTGACGGCCTGGAGTGGCGAAATGTCCCTGCCTGCCGACCAGGCCGCCCTGGACCTGCTCGATGCGCACCTGGAGGTGCTCTGGGACGGAACGGAACTCCCGCTCCCGCAGGGGCTGATCTGCCTCGCGGCGGAAGGAGGGGGCGAACTCGGCCACTGGGCCCTCGGCCAGCTCCGGCGCATCCTCTGGGAACCGAAGGGCATCTTTGCCTGCCAACTCGGCAGTCTGGTGGCGGAGTTCCGCTCCCGCCGGTGTCCCTGGAACGCGGCGGCGCTGCGGCTGCTCGACGACACGTGCACCTTCGCGGCCACCGGCCCTCGGCGGCACGAGGGCTGGGCGCACGACGTCCACGCCGTGCTGCACCGGTCGGTCCCCGACCCCCGGGGCTGGGTCCGACTGGAGGGGGACCGCACCAACGCCGCCCGCCGCACGGTGCCCGCGTAACCCTTCGCCCCCCGGACGCACCAGAGTTTCCCGACCGCCTGTACCCCTGGAGGCGCAGGCCGCGGGCACCGCGCTCGTCATCATGGCCGAGGAATAGCGGTCGGAGCCTGCCCCCATCCGCTCCCGCCCGGACCGGGACGCCGTGCTGGCGGATGCCCGAACCCTGCTCGAGCGGTACTGGCCCACCGCGCGCTACTGGACCAACGCGACGGCCGCCGCCTCTGACCCGGCCCCGGACTTCCTCGCAGCGGGCCTCCAGGGCACTGAATCCCATGGCTTCCGCACCTGCGATTACCGTCAACGGCCTCGACTTCTTCGAGGACCATGGCTGATCGCGGTGGCCGACGACGAGGTGGGCGTCTTCTGGTCGTTCGGGGCGTACTGACGACGTTCGGAGAAGGCCACCTGGCGACCGTCTACTACTGCCTTGGCGACCCCGCGGCCGGGAGCCACCGCCGTTGAGGCGGGCCGTGCCCTGGCCGACCGACTTGGGGTGCCGTTCCACTTCGCCTCCCCGGACGTCCCCGCTGACGAGGCCCCGCCCTTGCGGACAGCCCAGGGTCTGTCGTCCGGAAGGGCGTGATCGGAAGGTGGATCGAGGCGACGTTCTGGAGCAAGACCAGCCGCCCGGTGCCTCCCGTTCTAGTGAACACCACCCCCGGACTGATCCGGCCGCCTCCCGAGACGGTGAACAACCGCTGCCGAAATTCGGGTTCTGGCTCAACTTCCGCGCAACGGCCGCTCTCCGTCGCTGTCCTGTGTCACTGAAGACTGATCCGTGTGAGCGGAGTTTGAGCACCCTCAAATTCGTGCCACCGAAGGTTGGTTGGGCGATACGGGGTGCGGCGATGCCCACACCTCAAGCCGAGAGCGCCGGTTCCTGCCAGTCCGGGTCATGCGCGCACGCGGCCGCAAACTCGTCCAGGGGCACGTGCAGCGCGACGGCCAGGGCCGCGACGGTGCAGAAGGCGGGGGCGGGGCCGCGACGGTGTAGAAGGCGGGGGCGGGGCCGCGACGGTGAAGAAGACGGGAGTCGGAGCCGCGACGGTGAAGAAGGCGGGAGTCGGAGCCCGGCCGGTTTCGATCTCGCGCAGGGTCTCCGCGGAAACCCCCACCCCGGCCGCCACCTCCGCCATGCTGCGGCTGCCACGCGCTCGACGCAGCAGCGTGCCGAAGCGCTCGCCGCGTTCCCGTTCCCACGGTGTCAGAGAAGCCCTCACCGTGACCGTGATACTAATACCGGTATAAGTATTGGGTCGACGTGCCGCAGGGAGTCAAACACATGGTGGAGATCAAGACCGATGCCGCATTGGACGCGATGCGGGAAGCCGGACGTGTGGTGGCCCGCGCCCTGGCCGCAGTCAGAGAAGCAGCCGGCGTGGGGGTGTCCCTGCAGGAACTGGACGAAGCAGCCCGGTCGGTTCTGGCCGAGGCCGGAGCCGGCTCCCCGTTCCTCGGATACCGGCCGTCCTTCGCCCCGGTCGCTTTCCCGGCTGTGATCTGCACGTCCGTCAACGACGCCGTGTCACACGGCATCCCTACCGGCTACCGGCTGCGGGACGGCGACCTGGTGAGCATCGACTGCGGCGCCCAGCTCGACGGCTGGGCCGGCGACGCGGCCATCACCTTCACCGTCGGAACGCCACGCCCCGGCGACCTCGATCTGATCGACGCCACCCAGCGAGCCCTCGACGCCGGCATTGCCGCCGCCCAGGTAGGCAGTCGCATCGGCGACATCTCCCACGCCATCGACACCGTCGCCCGCAAGGCGGCCTGCGGCATGCCAGCCGACTTCGGCGGCCACGGAATCGGCCGCCGCATGCACGAAGACCCTCACGTCCCCAACCGCGGCCGCCCCGGCCGCGGCTTCCCCCTCCGTCACGGCCTGGTCCTAGCCATCGAACCCATGCTCATGGCCGGCGGGCAGAACGCCTACCGCACCGATATCGACGGCTGGACCCTGCGCACCACCGACGGCAGCCGGGCCGCCCACATCGAGCACACCGTCGCCATCACCGACCAGGGCCCCCGCATCCTGACTCTGCCCTGACGTTCTCCCAGACGCAACCCTCTTCCCCCAGGGTCGGAGCGGGCTCGGGCTCGGGTGATTCGGAGACGACGGCGCGCAGGCAGCGGCGGTACCGCGTGACGGTTCGCTCGGCGGCCGCGCTGAGGTTGTGCCACAGGTGCCACCGGTCCGCGACCTGGACGGCCTCCGGAGCGCCGGCGGCGACGCCTTCAGAGAATGGCGCACGGTCGCGGCAGACGACTTCGACCAGGCCGCTTCGACAGCCACGTTGTCAGTGTCGATGCCTCCCGGCCGGGAAGCAGATCGGCAGGGCGCCGCGTCTCGATCAAAGCCGGTGGGCCTGCCGCCCGCACTTCCGCGGCGGCGCCGGGTGGCCCGCTGGTGCTTGTGCGCGACCGGAACAAGATCCCATTGATTACCACGCGATGGCTCTTCCAGCGTCTGCCCCGGCCCCTGTTCTTCGGCAGATGCGGTTCGAGCAGCACCCACTCCGCGTCAGAGATATCACCCCGCCCCACGTCGAACAGAACGACCCGAACGACCGTCTGTCACACGATTCATCGGACACGCCCTAGAAGAGGCAGGCGCGCATGTGCTGCGTGAGGTTCTCGAGGATTTCGCGCAGCCACGGGCTGCGGACGGCCGGCAGCCGGACCAGGGTGTGGTGGAAGGCTCCCGGGTCGGCCCGGAACAGGTGATGGGGGTGCGGCGCGGGCGGGTCGTCGCGGAGCACGCCGTCGGGCATGCCGCCCGATGCGGGGACGGGCAGGTACGGCTCGGGGAAGGCCAGCCACAGCCACACCCCGAACGGCAGCGGCACCGGGTATGCCGAGCTGGCCTGGTCGGCCGGGGTCCAGGTTTCCCCCGTCTGCGGATGGACCGGCACGAGGAGGATGTCGGCGTCCGTGTCGGGGGCGGGCTGTTCCGGTCCGGCCAGGACGGCGCGCCGCGCCGACGGACCCGCGGGCAGCAGGGCGTCGAGGGCGCGTTGGAACACTTCCGCGATGATGCCGTCCGGGACGGTCACCGGCCGGCCTTCCGAGGCCGCCAGCAGGTGGGCGAGCGCCCGGCCGGCCGCAGCCTCCCACTGCGGACTCCAGGACCACCAGTGGTCCAGCCCCCGCAGCGATCCCCATGTGGTGATCGGCTCGAACGGGAGCGTGCCCTTCCTCTCCGCCATCAGCTCTGCCCAGGAAAGCGGTGCGGCGTTGGTGTCGTCGACGGGGCGGCGGCGCACGGCGTTCGGGGCCAGCCACACCGCCTGCCAGAGCGAGCAGTCGTCGATCCTGGTCGCCACGGGCAGGCCGCACGCCTCGCAGGCCATGTTGGGGCCGTCGGCCCCGTCGAGGCCGCAGCAGTAGCCGCCGCCTTTCTCCGGGATCAGCAAGGTGCCGCGGGTATCTCCGGGTGCGATGACGACCGCGCCGGGCGCGCCGTCAGACACGGCGTAGACCGGCGCGTAGAGACCGCGGGCCGCCGCCTCGTCCGGATCGATCTCCTCCCACCTCCGCCACGGCGGCCCCCAGGGCTCCGGGTCCACGGCGAACGTGCCCGGTTCCATGAGCACCGGGAGCTGGATCCCGTTCCCGTACTTCTGATGAGCGTGGGCCGGCAGGGCGACCTGGGACAGCGGGGTGGTCAGCCTGGCGCCGCACCCCGCACACACGAAAACGAACAAATGTCCTCCGCCTGGGAAACAGGGGATACGGTCGCAGCTCGGCGGCGGCCGGCCAACGTGTTTTTCGTCCGGTGCGGGGCCGGAGCGCCGCCACGGCGTGGAGCATCAACTCCTTCGCGAACGGGTCCGGCTGGCTGTCGCCCAACCCTCGCGGCGTCGTACACCGCGGTCCTGGGCACAGATGCCGAAGGTGGCTCCTTCGCCCGGGTGACGGTCCCCGCCGCCGTCCTGTCGTTCTTCTCTACACAGGGCATGGAGTCGATGGTGCCCGGGGCGATGGCCGCCGCCGCGAATGGAAGCTTCACTCTGGAGTTCCAGGTCACTGACCTTGAGGCATGCCACGAGCGTCTGTTGGCCCGGGGTATTGAGCCTGTCGTTCAACTCCATCAGGGGGTGACGTAGTCGCCCCAGCCGAAGGTAGCGACATAGGCTCGTCGAACGGCCTCTCTGCCGCGTCCGCCGCTGATGTGGATGAGTGTCAGCGCGAGGATGAACCAAGCGGTGGAACTCCCCGCGACGATCAAAGTCCAGCGGGGGCCCGAGAGACTGGTGATGACGATCAGGGCGATGATCGTCACGGTCAGCCCGATGTGGCCGCCGCGGACATCTGTGCTGGACCTGCTGTCGTCTGTCATGAGTGTCCCGCCGAAGATCATGCCGTCCTGCCTCAGAGCAGACTACGGGGCTCTGCCAACGGTGTCGGAGCCACTCCCACGACGGCGTTGGGTGCCCTTCTTGTGGTGGACGGGGCGACGGTTCTTCGAACCCGGAGGCCGACCGGGCCCGGCAGGATGCGGTTTCGGTGCACTGGCCATGGAGCCGGGAGGCTGTCGTGCAGCGTCCGTCTGAGGGCGGGTCAAGAGCGAGTCGTTGTTCGGTTCCGGGTGTCGCGCAGGCGTCGGAAACTTGGCTCGTGAGGCGGAACTTCCTGTTGCGTGACCGCGAGCCTCTCTCAACCTGGCTGGATCGGCTATGAGTTGGGCGGGACTGCGGAGCGACGAAGCTCTTGGTGGACGGTTTCATGACCCAGATGCACCGTGCTTCCAGGAGCTTCGTGTGCTTGTCCTTCCCTTGTCGATCGGCCTGTCCAGTCGCACCCTGCGTTTCCTGACTGGGCAACTCGTCTGCCGGCGACGGGAGATCGGTACACGGTGGCGCCGTCTGACGTCCGGCCGTCAGGGCCCTGCTCGTTCTGGCCCGCCTCCGAAGCGGTGATACCTACGCTCAGCTCGCTGCCGGTCTCGGCATCGCGACGGTTTACCGCTTCATACACGAAGCCGTCGAGGGCCTGGCCGCCCTCGCCCCGACGCTGGCCGAGGCGATGAACACCATGCAATTGAAGGCATTCGTCATCCTGGACTGCACCCCGCTGCCGATCGACCGCATCGCCGCCGACAACCCCTATCTATTGCTCCGGCAAGCACAAACGCCATGGCATGAACGTGCCGGTCCTGGCCGATCCCTTCAGCCGTCTGCTGTGGGCATCGGCGGCGCTGCCGTCCTTCGGCCTCGACCGCCTCGCCGACCACACCAACCTGAAGGTCGGCAGCAACGTTGCCGAACCGGTCCGGTTCACCAACGTGGGCAACCGTCCGGCTCGCGGTGTGCAGACCGTCCTGGCCGCCTCGCCCGGCCTGGACTTCGCCGACCACTACTCCAACTGCAAGTACGGGTTCAACGGCGCGACCCACTTCGCGGAGTGCTACCCCAAGGGCGCCGTCAACATCGGCGAGACGGCCGCCCTGGCCGCCCCCCCCGCGCGCCTGCACGTGGGCTCCACCGCCCTCAACACCTACCTCCTCCACCGCCCTCAACACCTACCTCGACGCACTCACCGCGCCTCTCGGGCAGCCGGGCTGGCCGGACGGCCAGGGCATCAAGTGGACGTGGGGCAAGGGGTCCGCGCTCAAACTGAAGGTGGTCGACGCAGGTCGGCCTTCGGGATGAGGCTGCCGAGCAGCCATCGCAGTGAAACCCGCTGGACCTGGTCGCCTCCTTGAAGAGATCCTTTGGGCATGGAGTTTTTCTGCTACCACCGCGACCGGCCCGGATCTCTACCGCTGCGCGACGAGTTACTGGAAGACCATTGGTCTTATATGGACCGGTACGCGAAAGAGATGATCGCCCGGGGGCCGACCCTCACCGATGACGGCGACACACCCACCGGCAGCGTGCACATCGTCGACCTGCCCGATCCCGCCGCCGCCCGCGCGTTCGCCTTCAACGAGCCGAACTACCAGGCCGGCGCCTATCGGGACGTATTGCTGCGACGGTGGCGCAACATGCTGGGGCGCACCATGTGGGACTTCCCTGGTGGCCGGACCGGTGGCAACCGGTACCTGGTGCTCGGCCTCGGTTCGGGTCAGGCCGCCGACCTCGCGGTGCCACCCGACCGGGACGACCTGATCGCCTACGGGCCGTTGCTGTCCGACGACGGCGTCACCTGGCTGGGCACGGCGGTGCTGGTCCGGGCGCCTGACCCGGAGACGGCACGTGCCATCCTGACCCTGGACCAGTACGCCGACATTGAGGTGCACAACTGGCAGTCGGGCGGGCGTCCGTCATGACCTGAAGCCGACGCTACGCCGAAGCCGTTCGGACCGCTCAGCAACCTCGTGTCTCACCCGAACCCACGGATGCATCGGCCTGACGTACACCGGTGGACCCGTGGGTTCGCGCTGAAGGACCTTCGGTTTTCCTGAACCCACGGGGATCTGGGCCCCTGTCTCCTACCCCTGGCCCTCGGTACAAGGTAGCTGTGCGCCGAGAACGGGATGCGGGGCTGTCCCGTGCCGGGCCGCACCGACGGCTTCAGCGGGCATTGGGCCGCCAGGGATGTCGCTCTGGTGACCCGGCGGCGTCGGAGGTAGGCCTTGTAATTCGAGGCTGCGGCTCTGTCAGGGGGTAGGTGCGCGAGTGCGGACGCTGGACCGTGGCAGCCTGCCCAGTCCGTCGACTCCGCCGATCTCCTCATCGACCTTCATCTACAGTGCAGAGGCAACTGGTGGACACTCGTGGGCATGGTGGAGACGAGGTCGGCATTCCGATGCAGGTAGCGGTCGAGTATCCCGATGTGCCGGCACACGCGCGCTTGGCTGCCTACAGCAGTGTCTCCACGTTCCTCGCCCTGCGAAGTGATCGCCGACTGGGCGAACTCGTGGACACCGCCGTGCCGCTTGGCTCCGGCATCGGCGGGAGGTCTGCGCTGCTGGAGGTTGATGGGAAGCCGGTCTTCGTGAAGCGTGTGCCGCTTACGGATATGGAGCGGCTGCCGGAGCATGTACGGTCCACGGCCAACCTGTTCGGGCTTCCCACCTTCTGCCAGTACGGCGTCGGTGGGCCTGGTTTCGGGGCGTGGCGGGAGCTCGCCGTTCACACCATGACGACGAACTGGGTGCTCGGAGGGCAGTACCAAGGGTTCCCGATGATGTACCACTGGCGCGTGCTGCCGGACACGGCCGCGCTTCCGCAAGAACTCGCGGACGTGGAGCGGGCCGTGGCCTATTGGGGAGGCCGGCCGGAGGTACGCCGTCGTATCGAGGCCCTTCAGCAGTCCTCTGCGAGCCTGACGTTGTTCCTGGAGTACATCCCTCACACGCTCCACGAGTGGCTCACCGAGCAGCTACAGGCTGATGAAGAGTCCGCTGACCGGGCTTGTTCCCTGGTGGAGGGCGAGCTGGAGGCCGGAACGTCCTTCATGAACGCTCGCGGGCTCCTGCACTTCGACGCCCATTTTCAGAATATCCTGACCGACGGGCGACGCCTCTACTTCGCCGACTATGGCCTCGCCCTCTCCTCCCAATTCGATCTGTCACCGTCCGAGACCAGCTTCTTCGAACTGCACCGGACCTACGATCCCTGTTACACGCGCAGCTGGCTGGTGAACTGGCTGATCACGGCTCTATACGGATACGAGCGGAAAGAACGCGTGGCGCTTATGCGCGCATGTGCGAAAGGGGAGGACCCACCGCACGGACCGCAAGAGGCCAGGGCGATCCTCTCTCGCCATGCCCCGCTCGCCGCAGTGATGACGGACTTCTACGTCAAGATCCAGGAAGAGGACAGGGAGACCCCGTACCCGTTGAAGGCGCTGCGCCGGGCCCTCCATGCAGACAGATCACGTCGCAGCTGAGCAGGTACTCAGCTTGTCTTGAGGCGTCAGGAATGTCCACGTGCTCCACGCTCAGCGCAGCGGTTCCGGGGCCAGACGGATACCGCCGACTCCGATCCGGATTCTCACCGCCCGGGTGGCCGGCTGCGCCGTCGGCGGCGGGGAGGCGGATCGTTTCCTGACGGGCTCGGTCAGCCGCAGGGTCATCAACGTGATCAGGTTCCATCTGATGAGCACCTCGTTTTTGCGGAATCGCCGGCTGCTCGAAGGACCACGCTTTGGCGCGGCCCATCAACAGGGCAGGGAAGCGTGCCAAGAGGCCGCGCTCGCCCATGTCGAGGGTGACTGGCAGTTCCGGGGCCGGGGTGTCCCCGACATCGGCGGCGTACTCGGGTATGAGGTCGCCGGCGGCCGTGCCGCTGCCGTCATGGCGACGGCGGTCAGCGGGGCGACGTACAGGGCCTTCGCCATGACCTCGCCTGTGGTGTCGTCGGTGAACGACGACTGCATCAGCAGCAGAAGGACGGCTGCGCGGACGAACAGCACGAAGATGACCGCGTGCCTGGCACAAACCTGACCAGCGAAGAGGCGCAGCAGCGGGCGAAGCTGCGGGGAATTCGGGGGCGAGCTCCTTGACGACGGCCGCGCCTGCACCTTGCCACCGGGGCCAGACGCGACGCAGGCGGTCGGCGGCGGGGCGGGGGAGACGCCAGCGGGGCTGGACGCCAGCGGGATTGGTGGCGTGGACCGGGGCCGCCCGACGCCGTCCGCCGTCCGGCTGCGGCGTACGGCGACGAGGCAAGCTCGGCGGCGACGGCATCGCGGTCAACCATGTGCTCCAGCACGACATCGCCTACGGCAACGGTCACCACGGATTCATGTACAACCGCAACTCGGGCAAGATGACGATCTCGAACAATGTGAGTGTCTAAAACGCGCAACGCAATTCTCCTTCTACGCGGGCACTCCGGCCTTCCGGACCAACATCTCGCGCCGCTTCAGCGTCAATGGCTCGAACGACAAGACCTTGCCGGCCCCGGCTGTCGGCCGGACAGTCGCGCAGCGGGCATCCGGTTGCTGAGGGACGGAGTGGGGTCGGGCAAGTCTGAGTGCGGCGCGGCGAGGCGGTCGCCCGCCGGCAGGGAGCGGAACTGCCGACGCCCTGACCCTGATGGGCCCGCAGGCCCGCATCCCTGCGTACCCTGTCTCCGTGTCAGCCTCCCGCCTGCATCGCGTCGCCGTTCTTGTGCTCGAGGGTGCGAAGCCGCTCGATGTCGGAATCCCCGCGCAGGTGTTCACAACGCGCGCGAGCATGCCGTACGAGGTGCGGCTGTGCGGCGCGGCACCTGGTCTCGTGACCGGTGGCGACGGCCTTTCGTACCACGTCGCCCATGGCCTTGACGCACTTGCGTGGGCCGACATCGTCTTCATCCCCGGCTATCGGTTCCCGGACCGTGACGATCCGCCGCAGGCCGTCGTCGACGCGCTGATCGCCGCCCATGACCGGGGTGCGCGGCTCGCCGCCATCTCGACGGGCGCCTTCGCGCTCGCCGCGACGGGCCTGCTCGACGGCAGGCGTGCCACGACGCACTGGCACTACACACGGGCGCTGTTGGCGAAGCATCCTCTCATCGAGGTCGACGAGAACGTTCTGTTCGTCGACGAGGGCAGCGTGCTGACATCGGCCGGCGCCGCCTCGGGCATCGACCTGTGCCTGCACATTCTGCGCGGCGACCTCGGGGTGGCCGCATCGAACCACGCGGCCCGGCGATTGGTCGCAGCCCCCTACCGCAGTGGCGGTCAGGCGCAGTATGTGCCGCGCAGCGTGCCTGAGCCGCTCGGTGAGCGGTTCGCCGACACCCGCGAGTGGGCGCTGCACCGGCTCGATGAGCCCCTCACCCTCGAGGTACTGGCGCGGCGGGCAGCGGTCTCGCCGCGCACGTTCTCACGGCGCTTCGTGGCGGAGACCGGGTACACGCCGATGCAGTGGGTCATGCGAGCCCGCATCGACATGGCCCGCGAGCTGCTCGAGCGTTCGCAGCGCAGCGTCGAGCAGATCGCGGCCGACGTCGGTCTCGGCACCGGTGCGAATCTGCGGCTGCACTTCCAGCGCATCCTCGGCACCACGCCGAGCGAGTACCGGCGCACCTTCACCCAGGGCGAGTAGCCCCGCCACCGGCGCACCTGGCGCGATCCTTTTGAACCGTGGCGATCCCGCCACTGTCACCGGTGGGTGCCGCGAGCGAACCTTGGTGGCGAACCGAAGGGACAGCACTTATGACTCGCATCGCCATCAACGGATTCGGCCGCATCGGACGCAACGTGCTGCGCGCACTGCTCGAACGCGACAGCACCCTCGAGGTTGTGGCCGTCAACGACCTCACGGAGCCCGCCACCCTCGCGCGACTGCTCGCCTACGACACGACGGCCGGCCGGCTCGGGCGCCCGGTGACCGTCGACGGGGACGCCCTCGTGGTCGACGGCCGTCGCATCACGGTGCTTGCCGAGCGTGAACCGGCGAAGCTGCCGTGGGCCGAACTCGGTGTCGATGTCGTCCTCGAAGCGACCGGCCGTTTCACGTCGGCCGAGGCTGCCCGCGCCCACCTCGATGCGGGCGCGAAGAAGGTGCTGGTCAGCGCGCCGTCGGACGGCGCTGATGTCACGCTGGCGTTCGGGGTCAACAGCGACACGTACGACCCGGCCGTGCACACGATCGTCTCGAACGCCTCGTGCACCACCAACGCGCTCGCACCGCTGGCCGCGGTGCTCGACGAGCTCGCCGGCATTGAGCATGGCTTCATGACGACGGTGCACGCCTACACGCAGGAGCAGAACCTGCTGGATGGTCCGCACCGCGACGCCCGTCGCGCCCGAGCTGCCGCCGTCAACATCGTGCCGACCACGACGGGCGCCGCCAAGGCGATCGGCCTCGTGCTGCCGAACCTGGCCGGCAAGCTGTCGGGCGACTCGATCCGTGTGCCGGTTCCGGTGGGCTCGATTGTCGAGCTCAACACGACCGTCACCCGTGACGTGACGCGCGACGACGTGCTGACCGCGTACCGCGCCGCGGCGGACGGGCCGCTCGCCGGCATCCTCGAATACTCGGACTTCCCGCTGGTGTCCTCCGACATCACGGGCAATCCGGCCTCGTCGATCTTCGACTCGGCCCTCACCCGGGTCGACGGCCGGCACGTGAAGGTGGTCGCCTGGTATGACAACGAGTGGGGCTTCTCGAACCGTGTGATCGACACACTCGAGCTCATCGCCACCCGCTGACCGGCGCGTGTCCGGCCGCTGCCGGACAGGAGCGCGTCGGTACCCGACCGGTCAAGACGCGCTCCGTACGCGGGCCTGCACAGTGCCGGGCGCACCCCATTGACGCCGGCGGTGCGGTGTTGGAACCCGGTGGGCGAATGCATGTCAGGATCCGAACACTGCGGCGGCAGCGGCCTGCCGTGCGGGGTCGGTGAGGTCTATCAGCGTCGGATTGCCGTCACACCATTGGAAGGTGTGCTTCACGTCAGCCGCACGCTCAGTAGCCGGTGTCGAGGTGGTGTGTTCGGATCCAGCGGTGCATCGCAGTCGGTTGGAGGACCGGTCACGGGGCATCGAAGGCTTCGCTGAGCCGACGTGGGAGGTGCTGGAGAGGCTGCGGACGGAGTTCGTTCCATGGGCTGATCACCGGCTGGTACTGGATACGGTGAACGATCCGTCCTCGAACGTTGAGACGCCCCCTGGGATTCCTGTCCGCGACAGTTTGATCTTCCGGGCGCCTTCGGACCGGCGGTTGGGATCCTGCGGCTTGACCGCTGTGCGCGGTGGTGCGACGGCCGAAACAAGCTGGGCTCAGGGAGAAGAAGATCACGGACGCTTCCTCGACCGGCTGTCGGTGCGGGGCCTTTGCGGGGCAGCACCACGAAGCCCCTGGTCTGACCGAGCGGGACGATCCCTCCCGCTAGGGGGTGAACGCGGTACGCGCAGGGGGCGGTGCTTGAGGGCGCGGCCCCTCGCGGACGTGCGCGGACCCCTACCGGTCCTCGTTGCGCCGACGCTGTTGTTCGCAGTCCGTCATCGGGTCCTCTACGAGCCCGGCGTACCGCGCCCACCAGAAGGTGGCTGCGGGCACCGTCCGGCGTTTGGCGGCCTGGCCCGCGTCGTACTCGGTCCGTCGCATGAGATCACTGTGTCTTCGCGTGATGGATGGCCATGGGCGCGCGAAGCCGTCCGGTCATCCCGTCGTGACGATCCGTAGTTGGCCATTTCGTCGACCGATAGTTGGTCGGCTGAGACGCCGAAGGGCGCTGCCCCACCAGACGTTTGCCGTTCCGCCCCGGAGCCGGGCTCATGGGCTGGCTGAGGCTGTGTGGGGAGGGGATGGTGCGGAGGAACTACGCAGGTCTGCTGTGCTGGCGCTCACCATGGCGACGGCGCCGAGACAGAGCAGGCCACCGCTGACGAGGGCTACTGCTCCCGAGGTGGCATCTGCGACGAGACCGCCGCGCATGTTGCCGATGTCGGGGCCGCCTTGCCCGACGATCTGCTCAGCAGCGCTGACACGGCCGAGTAGTTCATGGGGCGTGTTCATCTGGACGACGGTGCTCCGGGATACGACGGAGACGGTGTCGGCGGCGCCGGCTATGACGAGGAAGACCAAACCGGCCCACGGGTCGGGTGACATGCCGAACAGCGTCAACGCCGCGCCCCAGGTGGCAGATCCGCCAAGCATGACCAGACCGGGGCGCGGGAGCCGGGTGAAGGTCCCGGAGATGAGAGACGCTGCCACGCCGCCGACGGCTACGGCTGTGAGGAACAGTCCGAGAGTGCGCGGGTTGCCGCCGAACCGTTCTGCGTTGATCAAGGGGAACAGGCTGATGGGCATCGACAGCACGGTGGTGGCCAGGTCTGTGAGCAGGGCCCCGCGAATGACGGGAGTGCGGCCCAAGAAGGCCAGACCGTCCAGCACTCCGCGCAGGCCAGGCCGTGCGGCCTCGTCTCCGGGGTTCATCCGTGGCAAGCCGAACGCACCGTAGAGCGCGGCGACGAATGTGAGGGTGTCAACCAGGTAGCAGCCGCCGACGCCCAGCCCGCCCACGATCAGTCCGCCCAGCGCGGGACCCACCAGCATGGCGCCCTGGAAGGCGACACGTCTCAGCGCCAGTCCCGCGGCCAGCTGGTGCTTGGGCAGAAGGTGCGGAATGAAGGTGCGTGAGGCCGGGCCGCCGCCGGCGACGAAGCAGGACTGAACTGCGACCAGCCCCAGAACACCGGCGACAGGAAGGTGCCCGAGGAAGCCCTGGAGTGCGAGGAGGAGCGAACACATGGCTTGCCCGCTGGTCGTGAGCAGATAGAACTTTCGGCGGTCCACCCGGTCGGCGAGCGATCCGGCGAAGAGTCCGAGCGCGACGAGTGGAATCGCCTGTGCCAGCCCGACTGCGCCCGTCCACGTGGTGCTCTTCGTCATCTGCCAGACCTGGAACATCACGGCGACGAGTGTCATCTGGCTGCCGAACCCGGACAGGGCCTGGCCGAGCCACAATCGCCGGAACTGCGGTGACGACCGTATCGGAGTCACGTCGAGCAGCGTGTGCCTCAGCCCCATGCGGGGTCCTCCGCCAGCTTCTCGGCGATCCGGTCGTGGAAACTCTTGCGCTCAAGAGCCTGCTCGATATCCGCGACAACCCGGGAGAGCGGGTAGGGAATCTCAGCTTCAAGGTCAGCGAGGGCGGCCTCGGTGGCACGCCATTCTGCCGCCAGGCGCCCGACGACGCGGCGGCCCTTCTCGGTGAGCGTCACCTTCTTGCTGCGCGCGTCATCGCCCACGACCGTCTGGACCCAGCCGGCCGTGCGCATCGCGGCGACTTTCTGGCTGAGTGCCGAATGCGTGCGGTGGACCGACTCGGCCAGTTCGGTGATGGTCATGGGTCCGCAGGCGTGAAGCCGGAGCAGTTCCATGACGAAGCTTGTTTTGAGTCCGTCGATCTGTTGCTCGGAGTAGATCCGGGCGATGTCGGCGTCCATCGACGCCTGGAGCAGGCGCAAGGGCCGCCAGAGGCTCTGCTGGCTGGGGTCGAGGGCATGGGGATCGGCCATCAGCGCATCGTAACAGGACTTATATAAGCACTGTCACTTAGTCGTGCCAGTGCCGACCACCAGCTGTCGAACGAGAAGGTTCCTGATGGCCTCGATGGGCTGCATGGTGGATCTGGTCACCGGCCGGACCGATGCCGTGGTGATCGCCGGGCCGGCGATGGGTTACGAGGACGTGGCTCCGACGTCCTGCGCCACACCCTGCTGCGCACCCTCGCCCACACCGGCCTCCTGGACTCGCTGAGCCAGGACGAGCGGGCCGCCATGGACCGGCTGCTCGACTCCGGCCCCGCGGCCGCGCTCGCCGTCAACGCACTGCTCGCCCGCGCGCACGAGTCCGGCGCAGGCCTTCGCCCGGGCGCCGCGCCATGACCGGCGACCGGACACGGTCGTCGCCGCGCGGGTGGAGTCGACCGGCTGTGGCACCCGGCTCGAGACGCCGGCCCCCGACGGCCAGGTCCACTTCGACGGCCAGCCCCAATCGGCGAACCGTGATTCGAGGGCGAAGACGACCCCGATTACAACCCCGTCTGCCGATGCCCGCGCGTGCCGTCGGCGCCGTGCTATCCGTGCGGGGGCTGCCGGGCCTGCGGGCAGCGCCGGCACCGCTGACGCTCACCGAGGGCAACCTCCCAGTTCCACGGACCACCTGTGAGGCGCCCGGGGCACTGGGGCCGAAAACAGGCATGTTGCCCGATATGCCCATGGAGCCGCCCCCGCGAATTCCCGGGCGGACAGATTCCTGGTGTCCTGCCACCAAACCTTGCGCGCCCGTGCCCTGGAGGACACCGCCGCCCACCCCGAGCGGTGCGCCGTGCCCTGGGGTTGCCCTGAGAGTCTGGCGTTTTCCCAGGTGGACCCGCGCCGCGCACGAAGCTGGGTCCCCGGGGCCAGCTAGGTCCGCGAACGTCATCGGCGCGGATCTGTGTCATCAGCCCTGCGTTTTCCCAGATGGTCGGGGCGGCCTGTGTCACTGATCGGTTGTGTCATCTGATTCATCGGCGCCCCGGCCTGAGCCGGGAAAGTGCGTCGTTCGGGTTCGGTTCCGTCGTACCCATCCTCCTGCTGTACGGTTTGCTGTACGGTCGGAGCATGTCGAAGTCAGTGACAATCCGGGTCCCCGAAGAGCTCCACGCACAGTTGCAGGAGCGTGCCGAAGCCGAGGGCACCACGGTCACCGCGCTCATCACCGAGGCCGCGCACAACGCGGTCCGCGACCCCCGCCTGGACAGCGCCGCCGATGTCTTCCGCGCGTTCATCACCGACAACGCGGCCGCTTTCGACGCGGCGTTCCCCGACGACACTCCCGCCCGACTGGACGCCTCTGGACGGGCTGCCGCCTGACCATGGAGCTCCACATCGACATCCGCTGGCTGCTGGAACGCCAGGCGGAAGTGCTGCCCAAGCAGCCCTCGGTCCACGACTTCTCCAACCTCGTGGCCGCCGTGGCGCGCCATCGGGTCAACACCCCCCAGGTCGGCGTCGCCGTCGACAACGCCTGGCGCGCGGCGGCCCTGATGCATGCCATCATCAGGCTGCGCCCCCTCCCGGCCCGCAATGCCTTGTACGGCGCCGCGATCGTCACGGCGTACATGAACGCCGCAGGTGAGGCCGTCGACCCGCCGTACGGCGCGCTGATCGACCTCGCCCGCGACATCGACGCAGGCCGCGCCGACGGGTACGACGCGGCCGACCGCATCCGCTCCTGGCGGATCTGAACTCGCCCTGGTGCGCAGCGCCCCGGACCTCCCCTTCGTCCGGGGTGCTGCTTTCCCCCGCATGGGGCAGCGCCTGGTGCGGCGGAGTGCCCTGCATGGTGCTGCTTTGGGCGCCGGACGTCTTGCAGAAGTGCAGCAGCCAGCCGCGTTGCTCGTTGTGCACCAACTTGAGAATGTCCCACCCCTCGGATCTCGTCTCCAGAGCAGTGAAGCGAAGAGGTCTGACATCGGCAGGTGGATGCCGTCGTCCGGCTGCCCAATTACTACCAACGCTGTTTATCCGGCAGGAGGATGCAGCTGGGCTACTACTGGCCGTGCTGTTCCTGATGGTTGTTGCAGCGCAGCATTTGCGTGGCCCAGGCCATCCGCGGGTGCCGCTCAGGCAGGGAAGTAGATGTGAGCACAGAAAGTCTCCTGCGGGGTGCTACCAAGTGCACGGTACCGAAGCCGGACAGTTGACTACGACGCTCGAAGAACGCCGGGCTGACAGGCAGTCGAGACTGCAGATGGGTGGCTGAGCAGGGTGGTATCAGGTGCCTTCCCCGGCCAATGCAGTTGCTTTAGGTCGGCGAGGGGCGGTGATCGGCTTGAGTGGACAAGTGGCTGGGGTACAGGAAATCTGTTTCCTCCCCGGTGAGACGTTGACCTTGCCGCCGGCGGCAGGGTTGCACGATGACCGGCATGAACAACACTGCACCGCAGAGCAGCAGGATCGTCGTCGTCACCGGAGCCGGCACTGGCATCGGCCGGGCAACTGCCCGTGCCTTCGCCGCCGAGAGCGCCCACGTGGTCGCGATCGGACGGCGAAACGAACCACTGAAGGAGACGGCGGCCGGGCACGACCGGATCGTGCCGCTGCCCGCCGACATCACCGCCGAAGGGGAGCCCGAGCGGATCGTCCAGGCCGTCTTGGAGGCACATGGTCGATTGGACGTGCTGGTCAACAACGCCGGCATCGTGCACAGCAGTGCCCTCGGCACCCTGGTCCCGGAGCTGATCACGGATCAGCTTGCCACGAACCTCGTCGCTCCAATTCTGCTGGCTCAGGCTGCGCTGCCGTTCCTGGAGACGTCGGGCGGAGTGATCGTCAATGTCAGTACGTCGGTGGGGCAGCGGGCCTGGCCCGGCAGCTCGGTCTACGCGGCGACCAAGACTGCCTTGGAACTGCGAGGCTGCGGCGGCGGAGTGTTCGGATACGGGTGCGGCAAATGCCGTACCGGCTGCGACCGGGACAGTGGCAGGACGAGTGTGACCACTGCGGCAACGGCAGTGCGACGGATTCTGGTCATGGCGGCGAGGCTAGAACGCAGCGTCGTAGCTGACGTCCCCTCAGTGGAGGACGTGCTGTCGCCCGCAGGAGTTACGGGCCATCATCTCGCAGGAGGGCACGGGCCCCTAGGGATGGTGCCTTGGCCAGGGGGTTTTGCCGCGGCAGGCCGGTTCGGCAGCATCCCGTCGGCGGATTCCCGCGAACAGCTGTCCCTTCCCGTCTTCGAACAGGGCAGGCAGTCGTAGGCGTCTACGGTCGGCGAACGCGTACGGGCGCGGTACACAACGCGGGGGAGTGGGATGAGGGGTTGGGGGCGGATACTGCCGGCGCCGGCGGCGCCGCGTGAGCGCGGGCAGGCGGCCGGGCGCGGCTGGACGCTGGACGCGAAAGCTGTCGGCTCTGGAGAGGCGGCCCGTGAGGTGGGCGGCCCGTCCGACCCCGTACGGCCATGACACCCTCACCTACGGATGCTCCCGCCCCCGGGGCGAGGCCCCGCCCGGCGGGGAGGAGACGGACCGGCAGGTGGTGGAGCTGATTCCCTCGCAGATGGTGGCACTGCGCGTGTTCATCGGCCTCACCGGCCAGCGTCGGGTGCCGTCGGTTGCGGGTGTGGCGGAGCAGGTCCGTACGGCCTCGTGTGATCACGGGATCAAGCGGTGGCGGCTGGCATCTGACGCCGGAGCAGATGGAGTCGGTGGCGTACGCGTTGTGGCTGCACCGGATGACCGGCTCCGCCGCGGAGGCCAACCGCTTCGCCCGCGAGTACGGCATTGTGCACAGCCCGTCTCCGGCTGAGCGGGACGGACCGGCACCGGACGCTGCCATGACGAACCCGCCACCCATGAGCAACCCACACTCCTGAGTTGCGTACTTACTCTGAGGTAGTTATCGTTACTTAAAGTGACAATCGTGTCGCGTGAGTGCCCCGGGCCACGCGACTCCAGAGCTGAGATCCCGCGGGCATCAGTCCTCGTTCAGACCGACGAGCAGACCGGTCGTCGGGGAAGCAGCCCTTTCGCGTGCTTCGCGCCTCCGGAACCGATGGGATGCACCAAGGAGACCCGTCATGCCCGAATTCCTCCGTGCACACTCTCGCCGAACGTTCATCTCCACATCGGCCGCCGCCGTCACCGCGGCAGCGACAGGGTTGCTGGGTCTGCAAGGCTGGCCATACACCGGCAAGGAACACATCGGAAAGCCGGCCACCGTAGGTGAGCGGCAGAGCATCCGTCCCTTCCGCGTGAACATTCCAGAGCGGGATCTCACCGAATTGCGTCGGCGTGTCATCGCGACACGTTGGCCCGACCGGGAAACGGTTCGTGATCAGTCCCAGGGTGTCCCGTTGGCCACGATGAAGGAACTCGCCCACTACTGGGTGACGACCTATAACTGGCGGAACGTCGAGGAGGAACTCAACTCGTTGCCGCAGTACATGACGGAGATAGATGGACTTGACATACATTTCATCCACGTCCGCTCCCGCCATCCGAACGCGCTCCCCGTCATTCTGACCCACGGCTGGCCCGGCTCCATCCTGGAATTCCTGAAGGTCATCGAGCCGCTCAGCAACCCGACGGCCCACGGGGGACGCGCCGAGGACGCCTTTCACCTCGTCATACCGTCGATGCCCGGCTACGGCTTCTCGGAACGGCCGACCACCACCGGGTGGAACCCAGACCGCATCGCGCGTGCCTGGGCCGTGCTGATGGAGCGACTGGGATACAAGCACTACGTGTCCCAGGGCGGCGACTGGGGCGCCGTGATATCGGACAAGATGGCCGTACAGCGGCCCCCGGGACTGCTCGGCATCCACGTGAACTTCCCGGCCACCGTCCCGCCGGACATCGCCGAGAAACTCGCCTGCGGCGACCCGGCACCGGCCGGCCTGAGCCCGGACGAGAAGGCCGCGTACGAGAAACTGGCCACCTTCTACAAGACCGGGTCCGGCTACTCGGCCATGATGGTCACCCGTCCCCAGACCGAGGGATACGGACTGACGGATTCTCCGGTGGGACTGGCTGCCTGGATGTACGACAAGTTCGCCGCCTGGACATACAGCGGTGGCCATCCCGAGCGCGTGCTGACCAAGGACAAGATGCTTGACGACATCACTCTCTACTGGGTCACGAACACCGCGATCTCCTCCTCGCGCCTGTACTGGGAGAACAACGCCAACAACTTCAACGCCGTGTCGGTGTCCCTTCCTGCCGCCATCACGGTGTTTCCCGGCGAGATCTACCAGGCGCCGCGGAGTTGGGCGTCGCGCGCCTACCACAAGCTGTTCTATTACCACCGGGTCGGCAACGGCGGCCACTTCGCGGCCTGGGAGGTCCCGGACCTCTTCACGGACGAACTCCGCGCGGCGTTCCGCTCCCTGCGCGGCTCACAGACAAGCGCAGGGAAGTGAACCGTTCAGCCCCGACGCCGGCACCCGGGGCTTCCGATCACAATGGCTCAGCGGGCGTAGAACAGGCCGATACCGACGACGCAGGCGCCTTGGATGATCCAGGAACGGACCACGACCAGGACTTCGGACCAGCCCTTGAGGTCGCGGGCGTGTTGCAGGGGGCCATCTCGAACGCGGTCAGTCTGCGCACACGGACAGGCTCGGCCACCGCACATCCAACCGCCACGACCACCAACCCGGTGAAACCAGCATGGCGAGGGTGACCCAGCGGGACCAAGACGCGTACCGGCGGACCTGGTGCTCGTCCAGTGCGGTCAGGCCCTGCCGTCGGAACGGGAGACGAAGGCGGCTATTCGCGCCCACATCTCCGGCGGGTTGGAGTACATCGGGAAGTGTGCGCTGCGGCTGATCGGCGCGAGCTCGACACCGTTTGCGGCCAGGGTCTGGAGGTAGGACAAGGAGCTGTTCTGTTCGCCGTACATGAACATCCTGGGCGCGGGCAGTGAGAGGAAGCGGTTGAGCAGGTTGCAGCGGTCGGACAGCTCGACCATGGAACTGGAAGATCGGTTTGACCGCTCCGGCTCGGATCTTGTGGGGAAGGCTGGAGGCGTAGAGGCTGCTCGAGTAGAAACGCGAAGCCCACCCGTTCGGCGAACCGGTGTGAGTTCCGGCGCGAGGCGCCGCAGCGCGTCTCCGACGTCACCGCCGACGGTCGTCGCGAGTGCCTCCACCAACCTCTCCAACGACTTCGAGCAGCTGGAGGACGACATCGTCCGCGGCCGCAAGAAGATCAGCGACATGCAGCAGGCCGTCTC